>NZ_JTKZ01000195.1:0-11339 GCF_000799035.1 Delftia sp. ZNC0008 | reverse complement strand
ATCGGCTACCCGGGCGCCGAGCTGCGCGCCCTGCTGCCGGGCCTGATCGACGCCCTGCGCCTGGAGCAATCCGTGGCGCCGGCGCGGCTGCGCGAGTTGCAGCAGCTGGCCGAGCAGCTGCAGGCCATGGACCCCTTCGAGGCCGAGGCCCGCTACGTGGACACCTTCGACCGGGGCCACCAGACCTCGCTGCACCTGTTCGAGCATGTGCACGGCGACTCGGCCGACCGGGGCCCGGCGCTGATCGACCTGCAGCAGACCTACGAGCGCGCGGGCCTGGCCTTCGAGGCCGACGAACTGCCCGACCACCTGGCCGTGGTGCTGGAGTTCGCCTCCACCCAGCCGCCGGCCATCGCCCGTGAATTCCTGGGCGAAATGGCCCACATCCTCAACGCCCTGTTCACGGCGCTGGCGCGGCGCGACAGCCCCTACGCCAGCGTGATCGCGGCCGTGCTGGAGATCACCGGCCACAGGGCCGAACGCGTGGAAATCCGCCCCGAGCCCGCCATGGACGAGGCCTGGGCCGAACCCGCCGCCTTCGACGGCTGCAGCAGCCAGGGCCAATCGCGCCCCGGCGCCGAGCAGCCCGTGCATTTCGTGCGCCGCACGGCGGCGCCCCAAGCCCAAGGACCCCGCCAAAGGAGCCTGACATGACCCCCTCCTGGATAGACCACCTGCTCTTCGGCCTCTACCCCTACATCTGCCTGGCCGTGTTCTTCATCGGCAGCTGGCTGCGCTTCGACCGTGACCAGTACACCTGGAAGAGCGACTCCTCGCAGCTGCTGCGCAGCGGCAGCCTGCGCTGGGGCAGCAACCTGTTCCACATCGGCGTGCTGTTCCTGTTCTTCGGCCACACCGTGGGCATGCTCACGCCGCACTTCGTCTACGAGCCCTTCATGGCCGCAGGCGCCAAGCAGCTGCTGGCCATGGTCAGCGGCGGCATCGCGGGCACGCTGGGCTTCATCGGCCTCACCATCTTGCTGCACCGCCGGCTGTCGGACGTGCGCATCCGCGCCCACTCCAGGTTCAGCGACATCGCCATCCTCTGGCTGCTGTGGCTGCAGCTGCTGCTGGGCCTGGCCACCATTCCGCTGTCGGCAAAGCACATGGACGGCTCCATGATGATGGCCCTGGCCGAATGGGCGCAGCGCATCGTCACCTTCCGTGGCGGCGCGGCCGAACTGCTGGCCGAGGCCGGCTGGGTGTTCAAGGCCCACATGTTCCTGGGCATGAGCATCTTCCTGGTCTTCCCCTTCACGCGCCTGGTCCACGTCTGGAGCGGCTTCGGCACCCTGGTCTACCTGCTGCGTCCCTACCAGCTGGTGCGCTCGCGCCGCCTGGGCCTGCCCGCATCGTCGGCACGCCGTGACGCCAAGCCCGGCCATTGAGGAGATCGACATGGAACATGGATGCAACGGATCGGGCGGCGGCCACTGCGGCTGCGCGTCTTCAACCCCTTCTTCTTCTACTTCTTCTGCCCCGATGGGGGATCTCCCGGCGATTCCCGAAGTGCCGGCCTTCCAGCCCGTGGGCGAGGCCGGTGCCGAGGTGGCCCGCATCAACGCCACGCCGCTGCACGCACCCGGACAGCGCCCGCCCGAGCGCGAACTGCGCCAGCGCGCCTGCACCGAGCTGCTGCGCCAGGCGGCCCAGCGCGAAGGCCTGCTGGGCGCCGATGATGCGGCCGGCGACGACGGCGTCATCAGCGAGCGCGCCTCCCAGGCCATAGAGCAGCTGCTGGAGCGATCGCTGCACCTGCCCGAGCCCGGCGAGGACGCCTGCCGCCGCCACTTCGATGCCAACCCCGCGCGCTTCGCCCAGGGCGAGCGCGTGCGCCTGCGCCACGTGCTGTTTGCCGTCACGCCCGGCGTGGACGTGCGCGCCCTCACCCAGCGGGCCGAGGCCCTGCTGATCGAGCTGCGCTGCGCCGACGACGCCGGCCTGCGCTTTGCCGAGGCCGCGCGCCAATGGTCCAACTGCCCCAGCGGCCAACATGGCGGCGAACTGGGCTGGCTGGGCCGCAGCGATTGCGCGCCCGAATTCGCGCGCGATGTCTTTGCCTCCCAGGAAATCGGCGTGCTGCCGCGCCTGGTGCACAGCCGCTTCGGCCTGCACGTGGTCGAGGTCTGCGCGCGCGAGGCGGGCGTTCTGCCCGACTGGCAGCAGGCGCGCCCGGCCGTCGCCCAGGCCCTGCACCAGCAGACCTGGGTGAGCGCGCTCCACCAGTACCTGCAGCTGCTGGCCGGCCAGTCCGAAGTGGTGGGCGTGCGCATCGCTGCGGCCGACTCGCCGCTGGTGCAATAGCCGGGCAAAGGCGCAGTGCCCATGCCCGACGACGAACTGCTGCTGCGCCTGCGGCGCTTCCACGAGCACGCCTTCCCGCAGTACCGCGCGCAGTTCCGCACCCTGGTCGAAGAGGCGAGGGCCTGCCCGCCCTCATCTGGGGATCGCGTTGCCCCGCTCCAGGGTCGTATGCAAGGCGCACGTGCGCCGCAAGGCATGTGCCTTGCAAGCGCGGGCAACGCCGCAGACGGCCCTGGAGCGGGGCAACCCGAAGGGAAGCTGCATGCCAGCGCGCCACTCCGCGTTGCACTCCTTGTGCGTGTGGACACACGCACGGCGTCGCGCGCCTTGATTGGCACGCTGGCATGCAGCTTCGCGACCCCAGATGAGGGCGGGCAGGCCCTGACATCCCACTACGCTGTTCATCGGCTGCTCGGACTCGCGCCTCGTGCCCTACCTGCTCACGGGGGCGCCGCCGGGCGAGCTGTTCCTGGTGCGCAACGTGGGCGCCTTCGTGCCGCCGTACGACGGATCGCACGGCCACCACGGCACGGCGGCGGCCATCGAATTCGCCGTGCTCAACCTGCAGGTCAGCCGCATCGTGGTCTGCGGCCACAGCCACTGCGGAGCCATCAAGGCCCTGTATGGAGAAGTCTCGCCCGAGGCGCGCAACCTGCAGCGCTGGCTGGACCTGGGCCGCGAGGCCGTGCTGCCCGTGCAGGCCGGCCCCGAGGCGCTGCGCCGCACCGAGCAGCGCGCCGTCGTGCTGCAGCTCGAACGGCTGATGGACTATCCCATGGTGCGATCGCGGGTAGAGGCCGGGCAGCTCAGCCTGCACGGATGGCACTATGTCATCGAAGACGGCGAAGTCCATGTCTTCGATGTCCAGACCGGCCGCTTTGTTGCGGCATCTCAAGCTCCGCACAGCGGCACCGGGCCGTACCCGCCCTACGTGGAGCATGATGGACAAGTGCTTGTCGACTGAGGCCCGAGCAAGTGCCAGGGACGGCGGCAGGCAAGTCAACACGGGAGCCATGCCAATGCATCGCGAAAACCTGGGCCGCGCGCAGGACGCGGCGGATCTGCAGCCCATCAGCCTCGATGTGCTGCGCGAGAAATACCTCAAGGACGGCGAGACCGGTGTGGGTGAGCTCTACGCCCGCGTGGCCCGCGCCCTGGCCTCGGTCGAGCCCGAGGCGCGCCGCGCCGAATGCGAGGCCCTGTTCCTGGCCAACCTGCAGGCCGGCGCCATAGGCGCGGGGCGCATCATGAGCGCGGCCGGCACCGACCTGCAGGCCACGCTGATCAACTGCTTCGTGCAGCCCGTGGGCGACTGCATCCAGGGCGTGGACGACGGCGGCTACCCCGGCATCTACGAAGCCCTGCGCGAAGCCGCCGAAACCATGCGCCGCGGCGGCGGCGTGGGCTACGACTTCTCGCGCATCCGCCCGCGTGGCGCCGAGGTGCGCGCCACCGCCTCGCTGGCCTCGGGCCCGTGCAGCTACATCAACGTCTTCGACCAGTCCTGCGCCACCGTGGAAAGCGCGGGCGCGCGGCGCGGCGCCCAGATGGGCGTGCTGCGCATCGACCACCCCGACGTGCTCGAATTCATCACCGCCAAGCGCACGCCGGGCCGCTGGAACAACTTCAACGTCTCGGTCGGCGTCAGCGACGCCTTCATGCAGGCCGTGGCCGAAGACCAGCCTTGGCACCTGGTGCACCGCGCCCGCCCCGGCACCGCCCTGCTGGAGCAGGGTGCCCACCAGCGCACCGACGGCCAGTGGGTCTACCAGACCCTGCCCGCCCGCACGCTGTGGGACACCATCATGCGCTCGGCCTACGACTTCGCCGAGCCCGGCATCCTCTTTCTGGACCACATCAACGACGACAACAACCTGCGCTACTGCGAGGAGATCGCGGCGACGAATCCTTGCGGCGAACAGCCGCTTCCCTCCTACGGCTGCTGCGACCTCGGCCCCGTCATCCTCACGCGCTTCGTGCGCCATCCGTTCGGCTTCGCGGGCGAGCCTGCGTTCGACTTCGAGGCCTTCGAGCGCGCCGTGGGCGTGCAGGTGCGTGCGCTGGACAACGTGCTGGAGCTGACCTGGTGGCCGCTGCCGCAGCAGCGCGAGGAAAGCGAGGCCAAGCGGCGCATCGGCGTGGGCTTCACCGGCATGGGCAATGCGCTGGCCATGCTGCGCCTGCGCTACGACGCGCCCGAGGGCCGGGCCATGGCCGCGCGCATTGCCGAGCGCATGCGCGATGCGGCCTATGGCGCCTCGGTGGAGCTGGCGCGCGAGAAGGGGGCCTTCCCCAAGTTCGACGCCGATGGCTACCTGGCCGAAGGCACCTTCGCCAGCCGCCTGCCCGATGCGCTGCGCCAGCGCATACGCACGCACGGCATACGCAACAGCCACCTGCTGTCCATCGCGCCTACGGGCACGGTCAGCCTGGCCTTTGCCGACAACGCCTCCAACGGTATAGAGCCGCCGTTCTCCTGGACCTACAAGCGCAAGAAACGCACGGCCGATGGCGGCAGCGCCGAGTACGCGGTCGAGGACCATGCCTGGCGCCTGTACCGCTCGCTGGGGGGCGACGTGCAGCAGCTGCCCGAGTACTTCGTCAGCGCGCTGCAGATGCCTGCGGCCGGCCACATCGCCATGATGCAGGCCGTGCAGCCCTTCGTGGACACGGCGATCTCCAAGACCGTCAACGTGGCGGCCGACTACCCCTACGAGGACTTCAAGGACCTGTACCGCCAGGCCTGGAAGGCAGGTCTCAAGGGCCTGGCCACCTACCGGCCCAACACCATCCTGGGCGCCGTGCTCGAGACCCATGCGCCCGAATCTGCTGAACAGCCGGCCTCCCCCGCGCCGGCGGGAGCGGCGGCTTCCGCACCCGACCCGCTGCGCACCGTGATAGAAAGCCGCCCGCAGGGCGCGCTGGACGCCGTGGCCGAGAAGATCGAGTACTGGACCCAGCAAGGCCCCAAGCGCCTGTACCTGGTCGTCTCCTTCCTGCCCGTGGTCCTGCCCGATGGCCGCACGGTGGACCGCGCCATCGAATTCTTCATGCCCGTGGGCCAGAGCGGCGAATCCCAGCAGTGGGTGACCTCCAGCATGCGCCTGCTGTCACTGGCCGCGCGCGGCGGCTTCCTGGAGCGCGCCCTCAGCGACATGCGCAAGGTGGCCTGGGACCGGGGCCCCGTGCGCCTGGGCACCCACCAGCGCGACGACGGCACACGCGTGCCCATGTGGCACGACTCCGAGGTGGCCGCCATCGCCTATGCGGTGCAGAACATCCTGGCCCGGCGCGGCAGCGGCGCGCCGCCCGCCCCATCGCCGCTGCCCGAGCCCGAGGCCCTGGCCACCGACCCCATGGTCATGGCCGGCCGCAAATGCGAGGAATGCGGCGCCCATGCCGTGATCCGGAAGGACGGCTGCGAGTACTGCACGGCCTGCGGCCATCTGGGGAGTTGCGGGTGAAAGTTGCCGTGGCCCCACGCCCGCAGGGCGATGCCGTGCCCGGCTGGCGCGCGCCCGGCACGGGCTTCGACCAGCCCTTCGAGATGCTCGAAGCCTGCCACGAGCGCGTGCTGCGCATGCTGGCGCTGCTGGACCGGCTGCGCGTGCATCTCCAGACCAAAGGTTGCGACGACAGCGCACGCCAGGCGGCGCGCGACATCCTGCGCTACTTCGACCAGGCGGCGCCGCTGCACCATGAGGACGAAGAGCTGCATGTCTTCCCGCCGCTGCTGGAGCAGGGCGATGCGCAGACCGTGGCCCTGGTGCAGCGCCTGCAGCACGAGCATGGCCTGATGAGCGCCGACTGGGCGCTGGCGCGCCAGCCGCTGCTGGACATGGCCGAGGACCGTTGCCAGGGCTTTGGCGCGGCTGACGAGGCGGTGTTCGAACGCTTCGCGGCCTGCTATGCCAGCCATGTCGAGAATGAAGAGCGGCTGGCCTACCCGCAGGCGCGCGGCATGCTGCCAGAGGCAGCGCAGGCGGCCATGGGCCGCGAGATGGCGGTGCGGCGGGGCGCTGACCTGTCACGGAGATAGCGCCGCCGGCAGCGCGCGGGAGCCGGCGCGGCGATACTCGCAGGCTTTGGACCTGCCCCTGCCTCGCCTGCCATGCCCGAGCGCCGCCCCATTTTCCTGCTTCGCATCGCACTGACCCTGCTGGGCGCCCTTGCCGCCGCCCAGCTGTGCCTGTGGCTGCGCACGCCGCTGCCCTGGATGCTGGGGCCGCTGATCGCCACCTCGCTGGCCTCCATCCTGGGCGCGCCCACGGCCAGTTCGGGCCGGCTGCGCAACGGCGGGCAGTGGATCATCGGCGCCTCGCTGGGCCTGTACTTCACGCCGGCCGTGGTGCAGTTGATCGCGGGGCTGTGGTGGGCGATTGCCGTGGCCATTGTCTGGGCGCTGCTGCTGGGCTGGGGCTTCGGCGCCTGGCTGTACCGCGTGCATGCGCCGCGCATGCCGCAGATACCGGCGGGCGAGATGCGCGCCACCACCTATTTCGCTGGCGCCATTGGTGCGGCCTCTGAAATGACGCTGCTGGCCGAGCGCGAGAACGCGCGCACCGACCTGGTGGCGGCCAGCCACAGCCTGCGCCTGGTCATCGTCACCGTGAGCATTCCGTTCGCGCTGCAGTGGAGTGGCCTGCACGGGCTGGAGGGGCTGACGCCGCCCAGCATCCGCATCGTCGAATGGCCGGGGCTGGCGCTGCTGGCCGTGCTCACGGGCCTGGGCGCCTGGGCCATGGACCGGCTCAGGCGCGCCAACCCCTGGTTCCTGGGAGCGCTGCTGGTGTCCATGCTGCTGACCATGTGCGGCCAGGAACTGTCGGCCGTGCCTCAGGCCCTGGTCAATGCGGCGCAGCTGGTGATCGGCATCAGCCTGGGCGTGCGCTTCAAGCGCGAATTCCTGCACACCGCGCCGCGCTGGCTGGGCTCCGTGGCCGTGGGCACCGTGGGGCTCATGGCGATCTGCGCGGGCTTTGCCTGGCTGCTGCACCTGGCCGTGGACCTGCCCTGGGTCACGCTGCTGCTGGGCACCTCGCCGGGCGGCATCACCGAGATGGCCATCACCGCCAAGGTGCTGCAGCTGGGCGTGCCCGTGGTCACGGCCTTCCAGGTCTGCCGGCTGATCGCCGTGCTGCTGCTGGTGGCGCCGCTGTTCCGCTGGGTGGAGGCGCGCGGGCCGGCCGCGTCGCGCACGGCCTAGGGCCCACCTCACCACAGCCCACTGTCGCTGGTAGATACCGCAATCGCACCACCGGCCAGCGCCTGCTGGACCTGCTCCTGGCTGCAGACGAAGCCCGAGGCCACCAGGGGCGGCAGGATGCGGCGCTCGGCCTCGGTGATATGGGCCAGCATGGGGGCGGGCATGATCTGCACGAGGTTGGGGTCGCTCTGCTCCACGGCCTTGATGCTGCGCGGCCAGGTGGAGCGGTCGGTGACGAAGACTTTTTGCATGGTCAGCAGCCCGGCCTTGTTGGCGCGCTGGATGGTGGCCACGCGCGTGGACAGCAGGCTGCTGGCGCCCAGGTCCACAAGGTAGTCCACGCCGCCCTTGTCGGGCGAGATGCCGTCGCAGCTGTCGATATTGACGATGGCGATCTTGCCCGCCCCGGTGATGGTGGAGATCACCGAGCGCAGGCGGCGCAGTTCGATGTTGGCGACGATGGCGACTTCGGCCTGGCTGGCCAGCAGCGCGTCCATCTGCTCGGCCCCGTACAAGGTGGCGATGACGGGGCGGCGCGCCAGCCGCGCGCCCAGGGAGTTGTCCGGGCGGCCCATGTCAGAGGTCCAGCCCCAGCTTGCCGGGATTGAGCAGGTTCTTGGGGTCCAGCATGCGCTTGGTGGCCTCCAGCAGCGCAAAGGCCGGGCCCAGCGACTGCCGCATGTAGGGCGCGCGCAGCAGGCCCACGCCGTGGTGGTGGCTGAGCGTGGCGCCGTGGCGCAGCAGCACGGCGTTGGCCGCGTCCCAGGCCGCGCGGTACCACTGGGCGCGCTGGTCCACGGCCACCTCGCCGCGCAGCGAAAAGTACAGGCAGGCGCCATCCACATAGGCATGCGACTGGTGGGCCGAGCCGGCCAGGGTGCCGGGGATGGCCTGCAGGGCGGCGACCACTTCCTCGTAGATGGCCGGCAGGTCTTTCCAGGGACCGCACATCTCCAGCGTGTCGGCGACGAAGCCCGGGCCTTTCTTGAAGCCCTCGGCGCTCTTGCCGGTCAGGTAGCGCGTGTCCAGCCAGCGCTCCAGGGTGGCGGCGCCGTCCAGCCGTTCACCCAAGGGTGCGCACACACGTTCGCAGATGGCCATGACGGCATCGACGATCTCGGGCGCGCCTTCGTCGGCGATCAGCAGCACGTTGAGGTCGCTGCGGCCGAATTGCACGCCGCTTTCCAGCGCGTCGTACAGCCGCAGCGCGGCGGGGTTGGCGCCTTGCTGCAGGATCTGGCGGCAGGCTTCCAGGCCCTGGGCAAAGCTGGCAAAGCCATAGGCGATGGCGCGGCCGTGGTCGGGAAGGCGGTGCAGCTTGAAGCGGATGCGCACGATCACGCCCAGCGTGCCTTCCGAGCCGATGAACAGCTGCTGCAGGTCCGGCCCGATGGCCGCGCGCGCATAGCCGCCCACGGTGACGAGGCGGCCATCGGCCAGCACCACGTCCATGCCGTGGACCATGTCCTCGATCTTTCCGTAGCGCGTGGACAGCTGGCCCGCGCCCCGGCAGGCCACCCAGCCGCCCACGGTGCTGATGCCGAAGGACGAGGGCCAGTGGCCCATGGTCATGCCGTGGCGGCGCTGGATGGTTTCCTCGAACACGTCGCCGAACATGCCGGCCTCGACCTCGACGATCTGGCTTTGCTCGTCCATGGCGATGAAGCGATTGAGTTCGCACAGGTCCAGCACGATGCCGCCGCGCAGGGGCAGGGCCGCGCCCGTGACGTTGCTGCGCCCGGCCGAGACGGTGACGGGAATGGCGTGCGCGTCGGCAATGCGCATCACGGCCTGCACCTGCTCCACGGTGGATGCATGGGCGATGACGGCCTGCGGCGTGGCCGGGTGGCCCGAGGTCTCGGCCACCATGGTGCGGGCCCACCAGTCGCGCGTGCCGGCAACGATGTCGGCGCGCTCGGTCTGCACGCGGTCGCAGGCGGCGCGCAGCGCGGCGAGCACGGCCTCGGACACGGCCACGGGTTCGTGCTGCAGGCCGCAGGCAGGACCTTCGGAGGCAGGGCGGTCGGCTGCGGGTGCGGCCTGCGCCGCCCAGCCCGGGGTCGTGGGGGCGCCCACCACGTAGTTGCGGCGGTTGTAGCCGCGGGCGATTGCGTCTTTGCTCAGCATTGGATGTCTCCCATCAAAATCTGTTTCTCGCGCTCCATGGCGCGGCGGTAGTCGTGGATCTGCTGCGCTATCTGCGCAGGTGCCAGCCCCAGTTCCTGGGCCAGGATGTCGCCCACGCGCGCTGCGGCGCGGGCCGATGCATCGCGCGCCATGAGGCGTGCGCGCATGCGGCGCGAGAGCACGTCTTCCACCGTGCGCGCCATTTCGTGGCGCGCGGCGTAGAGGACTTCGGCCTCGGTGTGGGGCAGTCCCTCGACGATGGGCCGGGCCAGCGCGGGATGCGCGTCGAGGATGTCGCTGACGAAGCGCGCTTCCGTGCCGTAGCGCTCGCCCAGGTGGGCCGACAGTCCGCCCGTGGCCGTGATGGCCTGGGCGTCGTAGCCGGCCGCGCCCAGCAGGAAGGCGGAGGCGGTGGTGCAGTGCGTGCGCCGGCCCAGCAGTTTCTCCACGGCGTCCACGGTCTGCTCGGCCATGTGGCGCGAGGTGGTGAGCTTGCCGCCGACGATGGTGACCAGGCCGTCGGCTGCCACATGGATCTCGTGGTTGCGCTTCATCTCCACGGTCTTGCCGCCGGGCGGGCCGACCAGGGGGCGGCAGCCGGCGATGGAGCCGACCACGTCCTCGGGCGACAGGTCCACCTTGAGCGCCGATCGCGCGCCTTCGAGCAGGAAGTCCAGCTCGGCGCGCGTGCAGTGCACATCGTCCAGGCTGCCCGCATAGTCCTCGTCGGTGGTGCCCAGGTAGGAGACATCGCCCCAGCGCGTGATGGTGGCGCGCCGGCTGCGGCCCGGCACGGGGATGGTGACGGTGCAGTCGTTGCGTATGCGCAGCCAGGGAATGGCCACGTGCACGCCCTTGGCGGGGCGCACGTGCAGCTGCGCCTGCTGGTCGGGCCTGCGGCCATCCCAGTCGCGCAGCCAGACGCCCGTGGCCATGACCACGCTGCGCGCGCGCACCGTGATCTCGCGGCCATCGGCCTGGACGATGGCGCCGTCCACGCCGCCGTGGGCGTTGCGCGTGATGGCGGTGGCCCGGGCATGGTTGAGCACGGCCGCGCCATGGAAGGCCGCCGTGCGCGCCACGGCCAGCGTGAGCCGCGCATCGTCCACGCGCGCGTCGAAGTACATGTAGCCGCCCAGGAGCTGCTCTTCGCGGAAGGTCGGGCAGTGCGACAGCACCTCGGCCTTGCCGAGCTTGCGGTGCAGGATGCCTTCGCGCCAGCCGCCGGCCAGGTCGTAGGTCCACAGCAGGCTGCCGAAGGCCTTGGCCAGGCGGGCGTCGAAGACGCCGTCGCGCTCCATCACGGGAAACAGGAAGGGCAGGCGCTGCACCAGGTGGCGCGCATTGCGGCGCAGGCGCTGGCGCTCCAGCAGCGAGTGCCGCACCAGTCCCAGGTTGCCCTGCTCGATGTAGCGCAGGCCGCCGTGCACCATCTTGGAGGACTTGGACGAGGTGCCCGAGGCGAAGTCGTCCTTCTCCACCAGGGCCACGCGCAGGCCGCGCAGGCTGGCGTCCAGCGCCGCGTAGGCGCCGGTGATGCCGCCGCCGATGACCAGCAGGTCGAAGGCCTCGTCGCCCAGCCGAGCCAGCTGGTCCGCGCGCTGCAGCTGCAGCGGCGCGGTCTGGGTCAGCATGGCGCTGTCCCTGCGCTCCTTGCCAAAGGGCCATTGCATCATGCGCAGCCCTCCAGGGCGGCACGCGG
>NZ_JTKZ01000074.1:0-3157 GCF_000799035.1 Delftia sp. ZNC0008 | reverse complement strand
GCCTGCACCGCCAGCTCAAGGAAGAAGGCGCCTCGCTGCAGGCGCTCAAGGACGAGGTGCGGCGCGAGCGTGCCGTGGCCCTGCTGCTGCGCACCAGCCGGCCCATCAAGCGCATCGCCCAGTCCTGCGGGTTTCTCAACGACAAGAGCTTCATCCGCGCCTTCCGGCTGTGGACGGGGCTGTCACCCTCCGAATTCCGCAAGAGCGCGCGAGCCCGGCCCGAGTGAGGGCCGCGCGCATCCTGGCGCGATTTGCATCCTGCGCGACTGCCGCCGTCCGCGCATCTGGCCTAGGCTTTGCGCATGCACCATCTCCACCACTGCGTCAGCGCGCGCTCCTTCCGCGCGCTGTGGATGCTCGAAGAACTGCAGCTTCCCTACACGCTGCACATGCTGCCGTTTCCGCCGCGCGTGCTGCAGCGCAGCTACCTGGAACTCAACCCGCTGGGCACGGTGCCGCTGCTACGCCACGGCGAGGCCAGGCTGACCGAGTCAGCCGCCATCTGCGAATACCTGGCCGCCCTGCACCCCGGGGCGGGCCTGTCCGTGCAGCCGCAGGAGGCAGACTTCGCCGCCTACCTCAACTGGCTGCACATGAGCGATGCCACGCTGACCTTCCCGCAGACCCTGGTGCTGCGCTACACCCACTTCGAGCCAGCCGAACGGCGCCAGCCCCAGGTGGCCCAGGACTACCAGCGCTGGTTCCTTGCGCGGCTGCGCGCGGTGGAGCAGGCCGTGGAACAGCGCCACTGGCTCGCGGCAGACCGCTTCACCGCTGCCGACGTGGCCGTGGGCTATGCGCTGATGCTGTCGGCGCACCTGGAGATGGAGCCGCAATGGGGGCCTGCCACCCAGGCCTACTGGCAGCGCCTGCAGCAGCGGCCCGCCTTCCAGCGGGCGCTGCAGGCCGAGCAGCAGGCAGCGCGTGCGCAGGCCGTGGACGAGACGCCTTCGCCGCAGCTGCGCTAGGGCCGGCTCAGGCTCAGGCTCAGGCTCAGGCTCAGGCTCAGGCTCAAGCGCTGGCGCTGGCCTGCCCGATGGCGCGCAGCATGGCCGGCAGCTCGCCCATGTCGCCGAATACGCAGCTGGCGCCGGCCTCGAGCAGTTGCTCGGCCGATGCGTGGCCCTGGTCGGCCGGGAAGTAGCCCCAGACCGTGGCGCCTGCGGCCACGCCGGCGGTGACGCCGGTCACCGTGTCCTCGATGACCAGGCAGCGCGCCGGCTCCACGCCCAGTGCGGCGGCGGCTGCCAGGTACACATCGGGAAAGGGCTTGCTGCGCGGCAGCTCATGGCCGCTGAAGACGCGGCCCTCGAAATACGGGGCCATGCCGACCTGGGCCAGCTGCATCTCCACCTTGGCGCGGTCCGCGCCCGAGGCGCAGGCGATGCGGCCAGCGCACAGCGCATGGGATTGGCTGACGGCGGACAGCGCGCCGTCAATGGCCACCAGCTCGGCGCGCAGCGCGGCGTTGCGGCGCTCGTAGAAGGCGGCCATCCATGCGTCGGTCAGCGGCTTGCCGGTGCGCGCCTCGATCAGCGCGGCCTGGCTGCGCACGGTCTTGCCGATGAATTCGCGCAGGCATTCCTCGGTGCTGATGGGCCAGCCCGATTCATTGAGCATGGTGCACAGCACGCGGTTGGTGATGGATTCACTGTCGACGAGCACGCCGTCACAGTCGAAGAGCACGGCCTCGAAAGCAGTCATGGATGGATTCTCGAAACAAACTGAGCAAGGGCGCCCTGGGGCGCCCTTGCTGCGGAAAATGGCCGGATTATGCGCCGGCCGCGCATGCCTGTGCCCTGCTCAGGGGAAGGAGGCACCGGCCAGCGGATGCACCATGCGGCGGACATTGCGCACCGAGATGGAATGGAACCGGCCATCGTCGGTGACCACGTCGCCGAAGGCGAAGAAGCCTTCGGCCGCATTGCGGTTGAACTGCTCCAGGCGCTGCGCGAGGCTGGCGTTGTTGGACACGGATTCGAGGCGGTACTCGATGGCGCCCTGCTGGTCGCCGCTCTTTTCGTACAGCTGCACGCCTTCGGTATTGCCCCGCAGCACCAGGGCGCCGCGCAGCAGGTGGCCCTTGGCCCCCATCTCGTCCAGGCGCTGCTTCAGCGCCGTGCCGTTGGCCATGCCGAAGGGCGCGGCCAATGCGAACACCGCGTACTCGAAGGCCGGCGCCTTGGAGTCCTTGACGTAGAGGTTGAACATCTCGTTGCCCGAGATCAGCGGGCCCATGTAGCGGAAACCCCGGCCGCTCATCTCGGCCAGTTGCTGCGTGAAGCCCGACGTGTCCAGCGCACCCACGGCGGGGCGCGTCTCGTAGCTGTAGGTGGCTGCGGCGCTGCTGCTGCGCACATAGAGGTTGCGCAGGTCCTGCGTGCTGCTGGGGAACGCCATGCCGGACTTGTACAGGTAGCCTTGCGCACCCTGTGCGTTGAGCTGGGCCACCAGGGCCGAGACGCCCGCCACATCGGGCACCATGCGGTAGTCCAGGCGCGTGCCGGTGTGGGCCGTGTCGGTGACGTAGAAGTCACCGATGGGAACGGGGAAGGCGGTACCGCCCGAGGCCAGGCTGTAGGTGAAGGCATAGCCCTGCGCCCCCAGCGCGTTCATGGCGGACAGGGCCGCGTCGAAGTTCTCCGCACCGGTCTCCATGCGGTACTGGCCGGTCACCGGCGTGGGCGTGCCGCCGGGGTTGCCGGGCGTACCGGGGTTGCCAGGATTTCCGCCATTGCCGGGATCTCCGCCGCCCGGCTCTCCCGATCCACCACCGCCGCCGCCGCCACAGGCGGCCAGGGCTCCCAGAAGCATCAATGCCGCGCTGCGGCGCGTGAGCTGTACCATCTTCATGACTATCTCCCCTTCTCGTTGAATACATGCCCGTTCCATGCGGAATCTCAGGGCATCGGCGGCGATTTTGGGGAGTTGGCCGACATCCGGTCACCCCCCGGCCGGGGGGTAATCGTTACGATGTGCGCAAGGTGTATCCGGGCGCGCCCTGGCGCTCCAGCCCTTTCGACATGCCTTCGCGCGGACCATGCACAGCCATTCCCTCCTGACCGATTCCTCCTGTCTCCAATCGGGGCGCTATGCCCTGGTGATCGACGACCACCCGCTGACGGCCATGGGCGTGTCCGAGTTCCTGAAAACGCGG
>NZ_JTKZ01000880.1:0-10622 GCF_000799035.1 Delftia sp. ZNC0008 | reverse complement strand
CCGGCGACCATTGCAGCAGGTGCGTCAGCCAGCGCGGGCTGATGGTCGAAAGCTGGGGAACGGTTTCCAGCGCCGCAACGCCGGCCCGCGCCACCTCCGCATCCTCGGCCGGCTTCACCCCGCTGACGCCCACGGCGCCCAGGCAGTGGCCCTCCCTGGCGATGGGCACGCCGCCTTCCAGCAGGCCCTGCAGCGCGGGCACGCTCAGGTAGGCGGTGCGGCCGCCATTGATCATTTCCTCATAGAGCCGGCTTTCCTTGCGGCCCAGTGCTGCGGCGTGGGCCTTGGCCGGCGCGATGTGGGCCGAGGCCGGTGCCGCGCCGTCCAGGCGCTGCAGCCACAGCAGGTGGCCGCCGTCATCGGCGATGGCGATGCTGACGGCCCAGCCGCGCGCCGTGGCATGCGCCTCGGCGGCCTGGGCGATGGCCTTGATGTCCTGGAGGTCCAGGCAGGGCTTGTGCTTCATGAGAGTGCCTTGTCTTGTGCGGTAGGGAGGATGGCAGTCAGCGGGCGTCCAGCAGGCTTTCCAGCAGCCGCGCCACATGCACGGCTTCGCGCGCCGCGCCGTCGGCGATCTGGTGGCGGCAGCTGGTGCCGTCGGCCACGACGATGGCCTCGGGGCGCTGGCGTATGGCCGGCAGCAGGGCCGCCTCGGCCATGTCCATGGAGACCTGATGGTGGCTGGCCTCGTAGCCGAAGCTGCCGGCCATGCCGCAGCAGGAGCTTTCGATGAGCTCGGGCTGGGCGCCGGGAATCAGCCGCAGCACGTCGAGGATGGGGCTGACGGCGCCAAAGGCCTTCTGGTGGCAATGGCCGTGCACGAGGATGGGCGCCTCGGCGGCGCGCAGCGGCAGCGCGAAGCGGCCGGCCTTGACTTCACGGGCAATGAATTCCTCGAACAGCAGGGCCTGGGCGGCAACGGCCTGCGCAGGCTCGCCCAGGCCCATGACCAGGGCTTCGTCGCGCAGGGTCAGCAGGCAGGAGGGCTCCAGGCCGACGATGGGGATGCCGGCCCGGGCCAGGGGCGCCAGGGCGTTGATCAGCGCACCGGCGCTGGCCTTGGCCTGCTCGACCATGCCGGTGGCCAGGTAGGTGCGGCCGCAGCAGTGGTGGCCGCCGCCCTCTTTGGCGGACTTGCTGGCGGTGTGCAGCGCATAGCCGGCCGCCTGCAGCACGCGGGCGGCGGCCAGGGCGTTTTCGCTCTCGAAGGTGCCGTTGAAGGTGTCCACGAAGAGCACGGCCACGCGCTCGCCGGCCGCCGCGCGGGCCAGTGCCTGGTCGCGGTCAAGAAAGGTATGTGCTTCGGGCGCGCGCCAGAAGGTGTCGCTGCGCCAGGCCGGCAGCGAGCGCCTGGCGGACAGGCCCAGCAGTTTTTCGCCCAGTTGGCGCAGCACGGGCAGGCGGTTGCGCAGGTTCAGCAGCCAGGGCATGCGGCTGGCCGTGGCCGCGTAGCGCGGCAGATGGGCGACCAGCCGGTCCTTGAGCGTGTGGCCATGGCGGGCCTTGTAGTGGGCCAGGAATTCCACCTTCATGCGGGCCATGTCCACGCCCGTGGGGCAGTCACGCCTGCAACCCTTGCAGCCCACGCACAGGTCCATGGTGTCGTGCATGGCCTCGCTGGTGAAGGCGTCCGGCCCCAGCTGGCCCGAGATGGCCAGGCGCAGGGTGTTGGCTCGGCCGCGCGTCAGGTGCTGCTCGTCGCGCGTGACGCGGTAGCTGGGGCACATGGTGCCGGCGTCGAACTTGCGGCAGTGGCCGTTGTTGTTGCACATCTCCACGGCCTTGGCAAAGCCGCCGGTGACGTCGCCGCCCGTGCCGGGCGCCGTGGTGACTTCGGTGACCGGGTCGGCCTGCACGTTCCAGGCGGACCAGTCGAGCACGGGCGTGATGGGAATGCGCCGGTAGGGCCGGGGCGCATCGGCGGGCGCGAAGCGGAACAGCCGGCCATCGTCCATCTTCGGCGTATCGATGATCTTGCCGGGGTTGAAGAGGCTGTCCGGGTCGAAGTGCTGCTTGATGGCGCGCAGGGCCTCGGTGATGGCGGGCCCGAACTGCCAGGCAATCCACTCGCCGCGGCACAGCCCGTCGCCGTGCTCGCCGCTGAAGGCGCCCTTGTATTTGCGCACCAGTTCGGCCGCTTCCTCGGCAATGGCGCGCATGCGCGCCGCGCCGTCGGTGCGCATGTCCAGGATGGGCCGCACATGCAGCGTGCCCACGGAGGCATGGGCGTACCAGGTGCCCCGGCTGCCGTGGCGCGCGAACACTTCGGTGAGCGCGTCGGTGTACTCGGCCAGGTGCTGCAGCGGCACGGCGCAGTCCTCGATGAAGCTCACGGGCTTGCCGTCGCCCTTGAGGCTCATCATGATGTTCAGCCCCGCCTTGCGCACTTCCCAGAGGTTTTTCTGGGCCGCTTCCTCGGGCATTTCCACCACGCTGCCGGGCAGGCCCAGCTCGCCCATGAGTTCCACCAGCTGGCGCAGCCGCGCCAGCAGCGCGGCGCGGTCGTCGCCGGCGAATTCCACCAGCAAGATGGCGGCCGGGCGGCCGATGAGCGCGGTCTCTATGGTGGGCCTGAAGGCCGGGTTGGCCAGGCCCAGCTCGATCATGGTGCGGTCCACCAGCTCCACGGCCGTGGGGCCCAGCTTCACGATGTGCTGGGCCGAGTCCATGGCCGCGTGGAAGGTGGGGAAATTGACCACGCCCAGCACCTTGGCGCGCGGCAGCGCGCTGAGCTGCAGGGTGAGCGAGCGCGTGTAGGCCAGCGTGCCCTCGGCGCCTATCAGCAGATGGGCCAGGTTGACGCTGCCGTCGGCCGTGTAGGGCCGCTCGCTCTGGTTGTCGAAGATGTCGAGGTTGTAGCCGGCCACGCGGCGCATGACCTTGGGCCAGTGCGCGTGAATGTCCTCGCGGTGCTGTTGCGCCAGCCCGTGCACGAATTGCGCAATGCGCGCCGCGCGGCCCGTGGCCTGGGCGACGGGGCCGAAGTCCAGCAGCTCGCCATCGGCCATCCAGGCGCGGGCGCCGCGCACGTTGTGCACCATGTTGCCGTAGGCAATGGAGCGCGAGCCGCAGGAGTTGTTGCCCGCCATGCCGCCCAGCGTGGCCTGGGCGCTGGTCGATACGTCTACCGGATACCACAGGCCGAGCTTCTTGAGCCGGGCGTTGAGGTGGTCCAGCACCAGGCCGGGCTCGACCTCGGCCGTGCCTGCATCAGGGTCCACCGAGAGGATGTTGCGCAAATGCTTGCTGTTGTCGATGACCAGGGCCGCGCCCGTGGTCTGCCCGCACTGGCTGGTGCCGCCGCCGCGCGGCAGCACGGGCACCTTCAGCTCGCGGGCGATCTGCAGGGCCGTGGCGATGTCTTCTTCGCAGGTGGGCACGAAGACGCCCACCGGCATGATCTGGTAGATGGAGGCATCGGTGGCATAGCGCCCGCGCGAGGCGGCGTCGAACAGGACCTGGCCGCGCGTGTCCGAGCGCAGGCGGCGCGCCAGCATCTGGCTGACATCGTTAGGCGGCAGCACGGTGCCGGGGGCGGGCACGGTGTCGTCGGGGGAAGCGGCAAGGCGGTGCGTGGATTCCATCAGCATGGCAGCTCTCATTCGTTCATGGTTCGTGGGTAGATCTGGCCTGCCTTGAGCAGGGCGATGACGGTGTCGCGCTTGTGCTTCAGGTGGGCCACCAGCACCTGGCGCAGCGCGGCGGCATCGCGCGCCTGCAGCGCCTCCAGCATGCGTTCGTGCTCCTGGACGGCGCGCTTCCACTTGGCCGCGTCCTGGTTGGTGCGAAAGCGCAGCGACTGCACGCGGGCGTTGATGCGGCCATAGGTCTCGGCCAGCACGGGGTTGGCGGCGGCGCGGTTGATGGCCGAGTGGATCAGCGCATTGAGCCGGTAGTAGCCGGACAGGTCCTGGCGCGCATGGCTGGCCAGCATCTCGAAGTGCAGGGCCCGCACCTCGGCCAGTTGCTGCTCGCTGATGCGCTGCGCGGCCAGCTCGCCCGACATGCCCTCCAGCCCCGCCAGCACCTCGAAGGTCTGCAGCACATCGGCCTCGCCCAGGCGCACGGCCACGGCGCCGCGGTTGGGCACCAGGTCCACCAGCCCTTCGGAGGCCAGCAGCTTGATGGCCTCGCGCAGCGGCGTGCGCGAGACGCGCAGCTGCTCGCACAGCGCGCGCTCGTTGAGTTTGGCGCCGGGCGGTATGCGCCCCTCCACCAGCCAGGTGCGCAGCCGCGCCGCCACCTGGTCATGCAGGGCAAGCCGCGAAATCTCGATGATCTCCGCCATGGATTCTCCTGGTTTAATGAATTTTGCATTCATTTTTACGCAAGCATTTCTCAATGCATTCATGGTTATCACCAAGGCGTTTATGAATTTTGAATGCAAAAATTCGCAAACACCCTCCCCCGCAGACCGACCTGGCATTTCCTTGAAAAGGACGCACCATGCTCACGCTCGACAACCATCCCACGGGCCGCCACTTCCTCCAGATCCCCGGCCCCAGCCCGGTTCCCGACCGCATCCTGCGGGCCATGAGCCTGCCCACCATCGACCACCGGGGGCCGGAGTTCGGCCAGCTCGGCCTCAAGGTGCTGGCCGGCATCCAGCAGGTCTTCAAGACCCGGCATCCGGTGGTGATCTATCCGGCCTCCGGCACGGGCGCCTGGGAGGCGGCCCTGATCAACACGCTCAGCCCTGGCGACCATGTGCTGATGTTCGAGACCGGCCACTTCGCCTCGCTGTGGCAGAAGATGGCCACGCGCCTGGGCCTGTCCACCGAGTTCCTGTCCTATGGCGGCTCCGACGAGCATCTGCCCCAGGCGCCGGGCTGGCGCCATGGCGTGCAGGCCGGCCTGATCGAGGCGCGGCTGCGCAAGGACACGGAGCGCCGGATCCGCGCCGTGTGCGTGGTGCACAACGAGACCTCCACGGGCGTGACCTCGGACATCGCCGCCGTGCGCCGGGCCATCGACGCGGCGGGCCACCCGGCCCTGCTGCTGGTGGACACCATCTCGGGCCTGGCCAGCGCCGACTACCGCCACGATGAATGGGGCGTGGACGTGACCATCAGCGGCTCGCAAAAGGGCCTGATGCTGCCGCCCGGCATCAGCTTCAACGCGCTGTCGCCGCGTGCGCTGGAGGCCGCCAAAAGCGCCAGGCTGCCCAAGTCGTTCTGGGCCTGGGACGAGATCGTGGAGATGAACCAGACCGGCTACTGGCCCTACACGCCCAACACCAACCTGCTGTACGCCCTGTCCGAATCGCTGGACATGCTGCTGGCCGAAGGGCTGGATACGGTGTTTGCGCGCCACCAGCGCTGGGCGGCCGGCGTGCGCGCCGCCGTCCAGGCCTGGGGCCTGCCCATCCAGTGCGCCGATCCGCAGGTCTACTCGCCCGTGCTCACCGGCGTGATCACGCCCGAGGGCGTGGATGCCGACGCCCTGCGCCGCCTGATCCACACGCGCTTCGACCTGTCGCTGGGCGCGGGCCTGGGCAAGCTCAAGGGCCGCATGTTCCGCATGGGCCACCTGGGCGACAGCAACGACCTCACGTTGCTGGCCATGGTGGCGGGCGTGGAGATGGGGCTGAAGCTGTCAGGCATCCGGCTGGCCGGCAGCGGCGTGCAGGCATCCATGGATTACTTCGCGGCCCACGCCGCAGCCGGGGCGCTGCGCAAGGCCGCCTGAACCCATCGGCCCCGCGCCGAAAACCCTTGGCAGAGCCGGAGCACATGGCTCGCCCCCTTGATCGTGGATTGCACCAATACCAGGAAACAACAGGAGACAAGAGACATGACATCGCCCCGCAACCGCCTGGCGGCAACTGCCGTCGCCACCCTCGCCGCCACCGCCGCCATCACCCTGGCCGCCCCTGCCGCCTGGGCGCAATGGAAGCCCGCCAAGTCCGTCGAACTCGTCGTGCCGTTCTCGGCCGGCGGCGCCTCGGACCAGATGGCGCGCGTGATCCAGGCCATCGTCACCAAGCACAAGCTGATCGAGCAGCCCGTGGTCATCCTCAACAAGGCCGGTGCCTCCGGCGCCGAGGGCATTCTGGATGTCAAGGCCTCGGCGCGCGACCCGCACAAGCTGCTGGTGGCCTCCACGGCCATCTTCACCCTGCCCATGGCCACGGCCCTGCCCTTCCAGTGGCGCGACCTGAATCCCGTGGCCATGATTGCCCAGGACCAGTTCGTGCTCTGGGTCAATGCCGAGACCGGCTACCAGACGCCCGCCGACTACCTGGCTGCCGCGCGGCAGGCCGGCGGCAAGTTCAAGATGGGCGGCACCAGTTCCAAGCGCGAGGACCAGATCATCACCGCCAACATGGAACAGGCCGCCGGCGTGAAGTTCACCTACATCCCCTACAAGGGCGGCGGCGAGGCCAGCACCCAGCTGGTGGGCAAGCACATCGACTCCAACGTCAACAACCCCAGCGAGTCCATGGCGCAGTGGCGCGCGGGCCAGGTGCGGGCGCTGTGCGTGTTCGACACGCAGCGCATCGAGTACACGGCCAAGGTCACGGGCAGCCAGGCGCTGTCAGACATCCCCACCTGCAGGGAGCAGGGCCTGGATGTGCAGTACACCATGCTGCGCGGCTTCTTCCTGCCGCCCGGCACCACGCCCGAGCAGGCGCAGTTCTATGCGGGCGTGATGCACAAGGTGGTGGCCACGCCCGAGTGGAAGGAGTACCTGGAGAAAAACGCGCTCAAGCCCGAGTACATGACGGGGCAGGCCTTCGTGGACTTCCTGGCCAAGGACGAGACGCGCCACCTCGACATCATGAAGAAGGCCGGTTTCCTGTCGGCCAGCGTGGCCGCCGCCGCAGCCAAGTGAGGAGCCGCGCCATGGACACCGCCATCCACCTTGCCCCGCCCTCCTCCAATTCAGCGGCGGCAGCGGCAGCAGCAGCCCCGGCCCAGCCCTCCAGCGCGGCCACCGAATCCATCCCCGCCACCGAAGCCCAGGCCCCCGGCCTGTCCCGCCGCCATGTGGAGTACGGCGTGGCCGCCGTGCTGCTGGCGCTGGCCGTGCTCGTGGTCTGGGACAACCAGCGCATTGGCGCGGGCTGGGGCGACACCGGCCCGCAGGCCGGCTACTTCCCGCTGCGCGTGGGCGCCGTGCTGGGCATCTGCGCCATCGCCGTCTTCGTGCAGGCGCTGCGCAGCCGCAGCCAGGAACAGTTCGCCAGCTGGCTGCAGCTCAAGCGCGTGGCCCAGGTGCTGCTGCCGCTGACGGCCTACATCGCCGTGATCGCGCCGCTGGGCATCTACGCGGCCTCGGTGCTGTTCATCACGGGCTTCATGGTGTTTGCGGGCCGCTATCCCTGGTGGAAGGCCGTGGCGCTGTCGGGCTTCACCAGCGTGCTGCTGTTCTACGTCTTCGAGATCCAGTTCAAGGTGCCCCTGCCCAAGGGTCCGCTTGAAGCCTGGCTCGGCTATTGACCCCTGTCGCCGCCACGGAGCAACACCATGGACGAACTCCAATACCTCGCGCACGGCTTCGCGGCCGTCACCACCTGGCAGAACACGGGGCTGATGCTCACGGGCATCCTGCTGGGCATCGTGGTCGGCGTGCTGCCGGGCCTGGGCGGCCCCAACGGCGTGGCCATCCTGCTGCCGCTGACCTTCGGCATGTCGCCCACCTCGGCCATCATCCTGCTGTCGTGCATCTACTGGGGGGCGCTGTTCGGCGGCGCCATCACCTCGGTGCTGTTCAACATCCCTGGCGAGGCCTGGTCGGTGGCCACCACCTTCGACGGCTATCCCATGGCCCAGCAGGGCCACGCGGGGGCGGCGCTGACCACGGCCTTCACGGGCTCGTTCATCGGCGCCATCTCGGGCGTGATGCTGATCACCTTCCTGGCGCCGGTCGTGGCCTCGTTCGCGCTGCAGTTCGGGCCGCCGGAGTTCTTTGCGGTCTTCTTCCTGACGTTCTGCTCCTTCATCGGCATGGGCAAGGAGCCCAAGGCCAAGATCGTGGCCGCCATGGCCGTGGGCCTGCTGCTGGCGGCCGTGGGCATGGACACCATCTCGGGCGACCTGCGCATGACCTTCGGCTCCACCGAGCTGCTGCGCGGCTTTGATTTCCTGGTGGTGGTGATCGGCCTGTTCGGCATCAGCGAGATCCTGATGACCATCGAGGAAGGCCTGGCCTTCAAGGGCAAGAAGGCCTCCATCGACCTCAAGGTGGTGTTCAGGACCTGGGCCCGGCTGCCGCGCTACTGGCTGACCATGCTGCGCTCGGCCCTGGTGGGCTGCTGGATGGGCGTGACGCCCGGCGGCGCCGTGGCGGCCAGCTTCATGGGCTACGGGCTGGCCAAGAAGTTCTCGCGCGACCCCGACAGCTTCGGCAAGGGCAACCCCGAAGGCGTGCTCGCCCCCGAGACCGCCGCCCACGCGGCCGGCACCTCGGCCCTGCTGCCCATGCTGGCCCTGGGCATTCCGGGCTCGGCCACGGCGGCCGTGCTGCTGGGCGGGCTGATGATCTGGGGGCTGCAGCCCGGCCCGCTGCTGTTCACCGAGCAAAAGGACTTCGTCTGGGGCCTGATCGCCAGCATGTACCTGGGCAACATCGCCGGCCTGGTCATCGTCATGGCCACCGTGCCGCTGTTCGCCGCCATCCTGCGCGTGCCGTTTTCCATCGTCGCGCCCATGATCCTCATGGTCTGCGCCATCGGCGCCTTCACCGTGCACGGCAATGCCACGGACATCTGGCTCATGCTGGTCTTCGGCGTGGTCGGCTACGTGTTCAAGAAGCTGGACTATCCGCTGGCGCCCATGGTCCTGGCCATCGTGCTGGGCGACCGCATGGAAGACGCCTTCCGCCAGAGCATGCTCTCCAGCCAGGGCGCGCTGGGCATCTTCTGGCACAACGGCCTGTCGGGCACCATCACCACGCTGGCCTTGCTGATGCTGGTGTGGCCGCTGCTGGGCAGGCTGCGGGCGATGGCGTTCGGGGCAAGGGCTTCGGCGGCCTGAGAGGAGCCGTCTACAGCGAATCAGCCTCCGCTTCCGGCCAGAGGCGGGGGAAGTAAAAACGCAGGGCGTGCAGCGGCACGCCCAGGCGCACTCTTCCATACGGTGAATCCGTCTCCAGCAGGCCGCGCTTGAGCAGTGCCGATACCTGGGCGGTGGCCAGCCGGTCACCCAACCCCAGCATGGCCTTGAAGTCGGCCCGATCCATCTCCGCCTGGGCCGCAAAAAGATAGTGCAATGCGCGCAATGCCTCGCTGCGCACGCCTTGGCGCACCACCCGTTCCTCATAGGCAAGGCATGCCGCCATGCGTTCCTTCATGCCGTCCAGCGACAGAAGTCCCTCCATGAAGCTCACCTGGTCCATGCACAGTTCCAGCACGTATGCGATCCATTCGATCAACCCCAGTTCGGTCAGATTGCCACGGCCATCAAGGTCACCACGGCGCGGCTCGTCTGCGGCGGCAAGCAAGGCGTAATAGCGCTCCTGCGACCGTGCGAACCCCCTCAGGGGGGACCACAGACCATTGCTCAGGCCCATGTGGGTTAGTACGAGATGTGAATGCAGCCGGGCCACGCGCCCGTTGCCGTCCCGGAACGGATGGATCCAGGCCAGGCGCTGGTGCGCAGCGGCCATGGCCACCAACTGCAACTCGCCACGGCGCACGCCGGAGTAGAAGCTCGACCAGCGGTCCAGAAAAAATGGCAACTGCCCCGCTGCAGGCGCCGCATGCCTGCCCACGCTAACCTCCCGCGTGCGCCATCGACCCGGCTCGATGGCATCGTCGCCAAGGGCGCCGGCCTCCAAATCGGCCTGGGGCAGACGGGCGAAGAGATCCTGGTGGATATCGGCCAGCATCTGGGGGGTCCAGACCTGCGCATTCGTCCATTGCGTGGACCTGTACTCCAGTTGCTCTTCAGTGGCCATGTGCGCCAGCGCCAACCGCTGACGGCGGGCCTGGTCTTCGTCCTGCGCATAGTCGTTGTGCAGGGCGCGCTCGATATCCAGCGGAAAGGTGTGCTGTCCCTCGATCCTGTTCGAGTAATACGAGTTCATGGCCCGAAGCAGCCGGCGCAGGCCTGGCAATGTGTCTGGTCGGTAGCGGCCGGCCAGCCGCTCACCCAACCTGATCAGGTCATGGGAGAGCTCCAGCAAAGGGCCCAGCTTGTGTTCCCCCGGCAGCAGCGGCTCCATCTGGGCAGGATGGTCGTATAGCAGGAATTCTTGCGACATTGATCACCTATATAAGCAGCTGATTTATATAGATGAAATCCGTTTGGTGCGAGATATTTTGCGAGTTCTTCTGCAAGACTCCCTGACACGTCCCCTAATCCCTGTACCGCTTCTTGCGAAACGCCAGCCATGCGGCGATGACGGTGAAGGCGACGACGATGGACACCACGATCCAGAAGCCGTGCTCGTGCTCGGCCAGCGGTATGCCGCCCACGTTCATGCCGAACAGGCCGGCCAGGATGTTGATGGGCAGGGCCAGCACGGTGACCACGGTCAGCACGAAGAGGCTGTTGCTGTTGTCCTCGTTCACGGCGGCGGCCACCTCTTCCTGCAGCAGCTTGATGCGGTCCTGCAGGGTCTGCATGTCGCGCAGCATGAGCGAGAACTCCTCGCTCGCTGCGGCCAGGCCGACGCGG
>NZ_JTKZ01000744.1:0-10157 GCF_000799035.1 Delftia sp. ZNC0008 | reverse complement strand
AGGCCCTGGGCGGCCAGCCGGTCGTAGGCCTGGACCACGGTATCGCGGCTGACGCCGGCCTGCTGCGCCAGCGCGCGCACCGAGGGCAGCCGCGAGCCCGCGCGCAGGCCATGGCGGCGGATGAGGCTGCCGTAGTGGTCCACGAGCTGCTCGACCAGCGAGAGATCGGAGGAGCGCAGCGGACGCCAGGGCGCAGCGGCCTGGAAAGCCGTAGCGGAGGATGCACTCGATGTCTGCGGTGTCTGCTGTGCCTGCGCTTGCTTCGGCGTGGCTGCGGGATCAAGTGTCAGGGTCATGTGGGCAGGCCAGTTGGCAAATTGTTCTGGCAAAGTGTACTGCTACTGTACCGAACACTGCCATTAGCATGGCCTGACGGCGCCGCGGCCTGCGGCATGCGCAGACAGGGCGCCGGATTCCCTGTCATGCCTGTTGCCACCATGCCCTTCGATACCGCCCACACCTCGTTCCTGCTGCCGCTGGCCATGTTCTCCTTCGTCAGCTCCGTCACGCCCGGCCCCAACAATGTGATGTTGACGGCCTCGGGCGCCACCTTCGGCTACCGCCGCACGGTGCCCCACATGCTGGGCATCACCGTGGGCGTGGTGGTCATGGTGCTGCTGGTGGGCGCGGGCCTGGGCGCGGTGTTCGAGCGCCTGCCGGTGATCTACACCGCGCTCAAGTACCTGGGCGCGGCCTATCTGGTCTGGCTGGCCTGGAAGATCGCGGGCAGCGGCGGCATCGACGGCGGCAACGCGGGTGCCCGGCCCTTCGGGTTCTGGCAGGCGGCGGCGTTCCAGTGGGTCAACCCCAAGGCCTGGATCATGGCCATCGGCGTGATTGCCACCTACACGCCGCGCGAGGATTTCTTCATCAACCTGGTGCTGGCCGCCCTGGTACTGGGCATCGTGAACTATCCCAGCGTCAGCGTCTGGACGCTGTTCGGCAGCGCCGTGGGGCGCGCGCTGCGCTCGCCGCAGGCACTGCGCCGCTTCAACTGGGGCATGGCCGCCCTGCTGCTGCTGTCGCTGTACCCGGTGCTGGCAGATTCACACGCCTGATTCAAACGCCTGATCCACCCGGCTGCTTCATGCGGCCGATGTCCCATCCAGCGCCAGTATCTGCTGCGCCAGCGCGGCGATGCCGGCCTCGCTGAGGTCGTCGGCCTGCACCCTGCGGCGCGTGCGCCACTGCGTGAAATGCCGCTCCTGCGAGCGCTCGTAGTGCGGGTCGTAGTGCTGGGCCATGAGCTCGGAGAACAGCGGCGAGAGGCTGCGCTCATGCGCCCAGGCCTGCCAGCGCGAGATGGTCTCCTTGCCCTGCAGCTCCTTGAGCCAGCCCAGCTTGTCGGCCAGCGTCTGCGGATCGTCGCCCAGGTAGGCGTAGTCGCGCAGCAGGTAGGCCAGGCGCGCCTCGGGCGTGGCATCGAGCGCAATCACGGGCGACTGGCGCATGTGCTCGACCAGCACCAGCGGCAGGGACACGCGGCCGATCTTGGCGCTCTCGCCTTCCACGTACACGGTGCGCGACGGATCGAAACTCTCCAGCTGCTGGGCCAGCAGCGTCTCGAAGTATTTCTGGCTGGGCTGCTCCACCCCGGGCAGGTTGCCCAGCAAGGAGCCCTTGTGGCTGGCATAGCCCTCCAGGTCCAGCACCTGCTCGCCGGCCTCGGCCAGGGCATGCAGCACGCGGGTCTTGGCGCTGCCGGTGGCGCCGCACAGCACCTGCAGGCGCAGTTGGGGCACCAGGCGGTCGATCAACTCGATCACATGGCCGCGATAGGACTTGTAGCCGTTGGCCAGTTGCTGGGCATCCCAGCCGACCAGGCGCAGCCAGGTGACCATGGAGCCGCTGCGCAGGCCACCGCGCCAGCAGTAGACCAGCGGCTTCCAGTTGGCCGGTTTGTCGGCGAAGGTTTCATGCAGATGGCGCGCCAGATTGGCCGAGACCATGGCCGCGCCCAGGCGTTTGGCCTCGAAGGGGCTGACCTGCTTGTAGATGGTGCCGATCCGGGCGCGCTCCTCGTTGTCGAGCACGGGGCAGTTGATGGCACCGGGAATGTGGTCCTGCGCGAATTCGGCAGGCGAACGGGCGTCGATCAGGGTGTCGAACTGGTGGCGGTCGGCGATGCGGATGGGCTGGCGGTGGGACACGGGCAAACGGTGATCTGGCGATCATGCGGGAGGCAGAAACAACCGGCGCCATGGCCTCTGGGGCTCATGGGCCGGCACCGGAACCAGGAAAGTGGATCGAGCCTCGACACGCACCGGCCCGCCCCGCTTCGCGCCCTGCTTGCGCGAGCCGGGCATGCGGCCGACCTTGGAAGCGGGGATTCTCGCACGCCCGCCGTGCCCGCGCTCGGCTGTCAGGGCAAGGCTGTCAACGCCAGGCAGTCAACGCAAGGCAGCGGCGATCAGGCCCTGCACGGCGCCCACGCGCTGCACCTGCTGGGGGCTGTCGTAGTTGCCCATGAAGACGGCATACACCAGCGACTGCTGGGGCACGACCACCAGCCGCTGCCCGCCCAGGCCGATGGCCATGTAGTACGCCAGGCCGGCGCGGGTCTGCCCCACGTACCAGTGGTGGCCGTAGCGCAGGCCGGGCCAGGCGTCCACGCGCGGCTGCATGGATTGCACAATCCAATGCCGGGGCACCAACGCCCGTCCCTGCCATTCACCCTGCTGCAGCACCAGCTGGCCGATGCGGGCCAGGTCCCGCGCCCGCAGGCGCAGGCCGGAGGCGGCGGCCGCCTCGCCGTTGGTGCCAGGCGTCCACTCGGCCTTGTCGATGCCCAGGGGCGCAAACAGCTTGTGCCGCGCGTAATCCAGCAGCGGCATGCCACTGCCTTGTGCAATCAGATGGCCCAAGAGCGCCGTCGCCCCGCCGCTGTAGCACCAGCGTTCGCCGGGCGGGGCCACGATGGGCTGCTCCAGCACATAGCGGTAGCGGTCGCTGCTGCGCTCCATGGCGATCTCGCTGTTGCGCGGGTCGGAGTACGGAAGGTCCTCGTCCCATTGCAGGCCCATGGTCATGCCCAGGGCGTGGGAGATGAGGATGGCGCGCCGGCCCTCATCGGCCGCCAGGTCCTTGTAGGCTGGAAAGGCCTGGACCAGGGGCGTGTCCAGCGTGGGCACCTTGCCTTCGGCCAAGGCGATGCCATACAGCAGGCCCACGATGCTCTTGCTGACCGAGCGCACGTCGTGCAGGGAGTCGGCATGGAAGGCCACCTTGCCCAGCGGCTCGCCCCAACGCTCGTCCTCACCCTCGAAGTAGCGCTCCAGCGCCAGCCGGCCGTGGCGCATGACGACGACGGCATGCAGGTTCACCAACCCCCCGCTTTTCACGCCCTGGTCCAGGCGTTCGCCAAGATCTTCGGCCAGGCCGGTGGAGGGGCCGCCGCCCGGCGCCACGCTGGCGCAGGCCGTGCAGCCCAGCGCCGCAAGGGCTGCGCCCGTCTGCAGCCATCTGCGTCTGTTCATTTGCAATTCATTGCGCTTCATGTCCCTCTCCTTCACTTTGATGCAGACCCGCTGCCGCGCGGGTGGATGAGCATGCGGTCGCCGCGTATCTCCACGTCGAACTGGCGCAGGAAGTTCTGGCCCAGCAGGGCATCCCTGTCCGAGTCGCCCGTATAGCCCGTGCCCACGCGCAGGCCGCTGACCACCAGGGAGGCCACGCGCACCTGCTCGGCCACCACCATGCGGCCATCGCGCTCGCCATTGGCGGTGCGAAAGCGCACGGGCTCGCCGCCGTCCAGGCCTGCGCGCTCGGCCAGCGGCTCGGTGACGCCGACCATGCTGGCGCCGGTGTCCACCAGAAAGCTCACGGGCTGGCCGTTGACGGCGCCTTCGACGCGGAAATGCCCGTCTCGGCCCCGCGCAATGGCCACGGTGCCGTCGGCCTGTACCTTGACGGCGACCGGCTTCAGGTACATCTGCATGGCCCAGTACAGCACGCCCATGACCAGCAGCCAGAACAGCAAAAAGCCCAGCATGCCGCGCCGGGCGACGGACTGGACACTGGGCTCGCTGGCAGGATCGGAAGAAGCGGATGAGCGCGGCGTGGATTTGAGACGCATGGCAATGCAGACGAATTCGGCAGGAACAAGGCGCTGTGGCCGGACAGAGGCAGCCGTCCATTCTGCCTGCAGCCCTGCGCCGCCACGGACAAGTCAATAGCCGCTACAGTGGGCGCCTTCATCACAGCCCGCTCCTGCCATGACCACGACCGCGCAGCCGCCCTTTGTCCTTCACTACATCTTCGACCCGCTGTGCGGCTGGTGCTATGCCGCCGCGCCCCTGGTCAAGGCCGCGCGCAGCGTGCCCGGCGTCACGCTGCAATGGCATGGCGGCGGCATGCTCACGGGCGCCCACACCCGCACCATCACGGCCGACTGGCGCGGCCATGTGATGCCGCACGACCAGCGCATTGCCGAGATGACGGGCCAGCCGTTCGGCCCTGCCTACTTCGACGGCCTGCTCAACGACCTGGGCGCCGTGCTGGACTCGGAGCCGCCCACCACGGCCCTGCTGGCCGCCGAGGAACTGGCGGGCCGGGGCCTGGACATGCTGGCGCGCCAGCAGCAGGCCCACTACGTGGAAGGCCGCCGCATCAGCGACCCCGCCGTGCTGCAGGAACTGGCCCGTGACCTGGGACTGGACGGCGAGGCCTTTGCCCAGGCCTTCCAGCGCTTGTCCGGCGCTGCCACCCAGGCGCATATCACCCAGGCGCGCGAATGGCTGAACCTGGCACAGGGCCAGGGTTTCCCGACCTTCGCGCTGGAGTTCGACCACCCCGAGGCCGAGCAGCCGGGCCAGCGCGCCATCCAGCGCATCGACATCGGTCCCTGGCTGGGAGATGCACAGGGCTGGGCAACGCAGCTGGGCGAGTGGGTGCAGCAGGTGGCGGCCATCACCGCCGGCGAGCAGACCGCGCCCCAAGGCGAGGACTGCGGGCCCGATGGCTGTGCGCTACCCAAGAGCTGACCCGTCAACGCCCGTCAAAGAAAAACCGCGCCCTGGCGCGGTTTTTTCATGGAGCGCGGGCGCCCGTCAATCCATCTTGGAGATCATCACCTCGCCAAAGCCGGAGCACGACACCTGGGTGGCGCCGTCCATCAGGCGGGCGAAGTCATAGGTCACCTGCTTGCTCTGGATGGCCTTTTCCAGCGCGCTGATGACCAGGTCGGCCGCCTCGCGCCAGCCCATGTGGCGCAGCATCATCTCGGCCGAGAGGATTTCTGAGCCGGGGTTCACATAGTCCTTGCCCGCATACTTGGGGGCCGTGCCGTGCGTGGCCTCGAAGCAGGCCACGGAGTCGGACATGTTGGCGCCGGGCGCAATGCCGATGCCGCCGACCTGGGCCGCCAGCGCGTCCGAGATGTAGTCGCCGTTGAGGTTGAGCGTGGCCACCACCGAGTACTCGGCCGGGCGCAGCAGGATCTGCTGCAGGAAGGCGTCGGCAATCGAGTCCTTGATGACGATGTCGCGGCCCGTGCGCGGGTTCTTGAACTTGAGCCAGGGTCCGCCGTCGATGGGCTGGGCGCCGAACTCGCGCGCGGCCAGCGCGTAGCCCCAGTCGCGGAAGCCCCCTTCGGTGAACTTCATGATGTTGCCCTTGTGGACCAGGGTCACGCTGGGCTTGTCATTGTCGATGGCGTACTGGATGGCCTTGCGCACCAGGCGCTCCGTGCCCTCGATGGACACGGGCTTGACGCCGATGCCCGAGGTCTCGGGGAAGCGGATCTTCTTGACGCCCATTTCCTTGACCAGGAAGTCGATGAGCTTCTTGGCGTTGTCGCTGCGCGCTTCGTACTCGATGCCCGCGTAAATGTCCTCGGAGTTCTCGCGGAAGATGACCATGTTGGTCTTCTCGGGCTCCTTCAGCGGCGAGGGCACGCCCTTGAAATACTGCACGGGGCGCAGGCAGACGTAGAGGTCCAGCTCCTGGCGCAGCGCCACGTTCAGCGAGCGGATGCCGCCGCCCACGGGCGTGGTCAGCGGGCCCTTGATGGAGACCACGTACTCGCGAAGGGCCTGCATGGTTTCCTCGGGCAGCCAGACATCGGGGCCGTAGATACGCGTGGATTTCTCGCCCGCGAAGACCTCCATCCACTGGATCTTGCGCTTGCCGCCATAGGCCCTGGCCACGGCGGCATCCACCACCTTGATCATCACGGGCGTGATGTCCACGCCGGTGCCGTCGCCTTCAATGAAAGGAATGATGGGCTGGTCTGGCACGTTCAACGACATGTCGGCGTTGACAGTGATCTTCTGGCCCTCGGCCGGCACCTGGATGTGCTGGAAGCGGTTCATGGGGACGGGTCTCCGTTGGCTGGTGCACGAGGCAAGAGTGAATGCCCGGAATGGGCACAAATTTGGTGCAGAAAATTCTAACGACAATCGGGCCGCCCTCCTGTCAACGGCGATACAGTAAGCGCGTTGAGCATGTGCGGTGCATCAAGAATTTCGCACCGTTGTCTGATTCAACTTGGCTTCTACCGCTTTTCTAGGAAATGGCATATATGAAAAAACTCCTCGCTGTCCTGATCGCCGGTTCGTTTGCCGCAGGCGCCTTCGCACAGGCCGCCGCAGCACCCGAAGCGCCGATGTCGGCTCCCACGGCCGCTTCCGCAGCGGCTCCCGCTCACACAGCCAAGAAGGCAAAGGTCGCCAAGAGCGGCAAGCACTCCGGCAAGAAGCACGCCAAGCGTTCCACCAAGAAGGCACACAAGGCCGTGGCCTGATCCAGGCGCCGGGATGCCCGCTGGCATCCCCTCAAAAAAAGCCCGCAAGTCAGCAATGCACTGCGGGCTTTTTGCCGCCCGCCCGGCCATGATGGCCCGGCCAGGCCGATTTTTGCGTCCGGCCACGCGCCCCCTGCGACAGAATGTGCAAGATGACGAAGCCTTCGACACCCCTCCACACATCCCTTTCCCGCCGCGCGCTGCAGCGGTTGCTCATGGCCGCCTGCCTGGCTGGCGCCGCCGTATCGGCAGGCGCACAGCCCCAGGGCAGCCCCCAGATGAATCTGCGCCGCGTGGAGTTGACGGCCGGAATCCACCGCATCGATGCCCAGGTGGCCGCCTCGGACCGCGAGCGCGCCATCGGCCTGATGTTCCGCCAGGACATGCCCCAGCAGGAGGGCATGATCTTCGTCTTCGAGGTGCCTGCCGTGCAGTGCTTCTGGATGCGCAACACCCTGCTGCCGCTGACCGCCGCCTTCGTGGCCGATGACGGCACCATCGTGAACCTGGCCGACATGAAGCCCATGACCGAGGACTCGCACTGCTCGGCCAAGCCCGTGCGCTATGTGCTGGAGATGAACCAGGGCTGGTTCGCCAAGCGCGGCCTGAAGGCCGGCGTCAAGCTGGGCGGCAGCCTGTTCACGCCCGCGCCCGCCAAGCCATAATCACGGCCCATGCAAGCGCTTCGCTCCTCGTTCTGGCTCACCCGGCTGATATTGGCCTGGTTTGCCGTAACGCTGGGCGTTGCCGTGGCTTCGCCCCTGGTCCATCCCCAGGGTTTCGAGCTGGTCTGCACGGCCAGCGGCGACGTCAAGCTGGTGGCGCTGGGCGACAGCGCAGCCCCGGGCATGGGCCACCACCAGCTCGACTGCCCCATGTGCCTGCCCGCTGGCGCACCGCCGCCGGCACTGCCGCAGATGGCGGTGCCCCACCAGCAGCCGCTGGCCCACGCGCTGCTGCCGCTGGTGGCAGCGCACATTGCCTCCGTCACACGCGCGCCGCTGCCGGCGCGCGGCCCTCCTCCGCTGACTGCCGTGTTCTCTTGAATCGCCGCCGGGCCTGCTGATGCGCGCCCGGCCCGCCTGCGCCGCATACGCGGCGCAAGACCCGGAGTCAGTTCGTGAATTCCCTCCCCTTCCCCGCGATGGCAGCGCCGCTGCGCCTGCCTGCAACCCTTTTTCGCCCCCATCCCCTGGCCGTAGCGCTGTGTTGCGCGCTGGGCACGGCCTGGACGCCTGGCGTGCAAGCGCAAGCGCAGGCCGATATCCCGCTGGCCCCCGTCGAGGTCTCTGACCAGGCCACGGCCGACGCCAACGGCCTGCTGCCGCTGAACAAGACCGTGGGCACGGCCAGCCGCCTGGGCCTGACGGCGCGCGAGACGCCGGCCTCGGTGCACATCGTGGACCGCACAGCCATCGAGGCGCGTGGCGCCCAGGACACGCAGGAGATCCTGCGCTCCATTCCGGGCGTCACGGCCTACAGCCCGCCCGGCAACATCGGCATCAGCTACCGGGGCTTCGGCACGGGGTCGGTCAGCCAGCTGTTCAACGGCATCAACCTGCAGTACTCCATTGCGGCCCGGCCCGTGGACAGCTGGATCTACGACCGGGTGGAGGCCGTGGGCGGCGCCTCCGGCTTTCTCTACGGCGCAGGCGGCGTGGGCGGCACGCTGAACTACATCACCAAGCTGGCCCAGCGCGACAGCTTCACCGAAGGCCAGCTGCGCCTGGGCAGCTACGGGCTGAAAGAAGCCTCCGTCGGGCTGAACCGCCGCCTGGGCGATGCCACTGACAGCCAGGGCACGACTCATTACCTGCGCCTGGACCTCAACCACCGCGATGCCGGCAGCTGGGTGGGCGGCACGCAGTCGCGCTCCACGCAGCTGGCGACCTCGCTGCTGTCCGACCTGGGTGGCGGCCTGACGCACACCCTGGCCTACGAGGCCCAGCATGAGCGCGTGGACCGCCCCTACTGGGGCACGCCGCTGCTCAACCCGCTGCGCGGCCAGGCGCGCATTGACGAGGCGACCCTAGGCAAGAACTACAACAGCGCCGACGGCCTGTATGCCCAGCGCGTGCAGTGGCTGCGCTCCATCACCGAATGGCGGGCCAGCGACCGGCTCAAGCTGAGCAACACCTTCTACGCCTATGACGCGCTGCGCGACTACCGCAACGTGGAGACCTACCGCTTCACGCCCGACAACAGCGCGGTGGTGCGCTCGGCTGCGCTGCTGCAGCGCCATGACCAGCGCATGGTGGGCGACCGCATCGAAGGCAGCTACCTGGGCGAGCTGGCCGGCCGGCGCAGCGAATGGGCTTTTGGGCTGGATGTGAGCGTGAACCGGCAGACACGCTTTCCGAACAGCCTGTCGGGCACGGTGAGCACGGTCAATCCCTACGATTTCACGACAGAGAACTTCTACGACATTCCCGGCATGGCACCCGGCTTCAGGCCCGACCGCGACAACAAGGTCACCACCACCGCGCTCTACCTGGAAAACCGCACGGCCCTCACTCCTGCCCTGCACCTGCTGACGGCGCTGCGCCATGAACGCATCGAGGTGGACCTGACCAACCGGCGCGATGTGACGCCCGCGCTGCCCGCAAGCTACAGCCGCAGCTATAGCCCGACGACCGGGCGCGTGGGCCTGGTCTGGGATGCCACGCCCGAGGCCAATCTCTACGCCCAGTTCTCCACGGCGGCCGATCCGCCGTCGGGCATGCTGATGGGCGCCTCGTTTGCCGATGCCATCAACAACACGGGGCTGACAACGGGCCGCCAGGTGGAGGCGGGCAGCAAGCTGTCGTTCTGGCAGGGCAAGGGAACGGCGGCGCTGGCGGTCTATCGCATCACGCGCCGCAACATCTCCACCCAGGACCCGCAGGACAGCACGCGCACGGTGCTGGTGGGCCAGCAGTCCTCGCGCGGGGTGGAGCTGTCCATGGGCCTGGCGCCCACGCCGCGATGGTCCATCCAGGGCAACTGGAGCCATGTGGACGCGCGCTATGACAACTACCAGCAAGGCGGCGTGTCCCTGGCGGGCAAGCGACCCACGAACACGCCCGCCAGCGTGCTCAACCTCTGGACCAGCTACCGCATCACGCCGGCGCTGGAGGTCAATGCCGGGCTGCGCCGCGTGGGAGGCATCTATACCGATGCGGCCAACACGCTGTCCTGGCCCGCCTACACCCTGCTGGACCTGGGCCTGAGCTACCGCATCGACCCGCGCATGACCGTGGTTGCACGGCTGCGCAATGCCACGGACCGCGTCTACGCCGCCAGCCTGACCAGCACCATGGCCTACCTGGGGGCGCCGCGCACGGCCGATATCACGCTGCGCGTGGCGTTCTGAGAGAGGGCCGCGCCATGCGCCTTCACCTCAAACGCTGGCTGTTCCTGCTGCACCGCTACGCGG
>NZ_JTKZ01000544.1:0-1771 GCF_000799035.1 Delftia sp. ZNC0008 | reverse complement strand
CCGCGTGGCTTTGCGGTGGAGCAGTGGCATGGCCTGCTGGCACCTGCCGCCACGCCCCGGGCCACGGTGCAGGCATTGCATGACACGCTGGAGCAGGCGCTGGCCGATCCCGCCGTCAGCGCTGGCTTGCGCGACCAGGGCTACACCCTGGCGCGGCAGACACCGGGCCAATTCCAGGCGCTGATCGCGGCCGACATCGACCGCTATGCGGCTGTGACCCGGGCGCTGGGCCTGAAGGCCGATTGAGGGCCAGAGAAGAGCCCGAGAAGAGCCGATTGGCGACTTACTGCATGAACCAGCCGTGGCTGACCACCAGCGACTGGCCGGTCAGCGCATTGCTGGGAAAGCCCGCGAAGAGCAGGGCCACGCGGGCCACGTCCTCGGTGGTGGTGAACTCGCCGTCCACGGTTTCCTTGAGCATCACGTTCTTGATGACCTCGTCCTCGCTGATGCCCAGCGTGCGGGCCTGCTCGGGAATCTGCTTGTCCACCAGCGGCGTGCGCACGAAGCCCGGGCAGATCACATTGGCGCGCACGCCGTGCTTGGCGCCTTCCTTGGCCACGGTCTTGGCCAGCCCGATCAGGCCGTGCTTGGCCGTGACATAGGGCGCCTTGAGCAGCGAGGCCTCCTTGGAGTGCACCGATCCCATGTAGATCACGCTGCCGCCGCGGCCCTGCGCATACATGTGCTTGAGGCAGGCGCGCGTGGTGAGGAAGGCGCCGTCCAGGTGGATGGCCAGCATCTTCTTCCAGTCGGCAAAGCTGAATTCCTCCACCGGATGCACGATCTGTATCCCGGCATTGCTGACCAGGATGTCGATGCCGCCGAAGGCCCGGGCGGCCTCCTCGACCGAGGCGTTGACCTGGGCCTCGTCGGTCACGTCCACGGCCACGCCCATGGCCTGCGCTCCCGTGGCGCGCAGCTCGGCCGCCGTGGCGTCGGCTGCCTCCTTGTTGAGGTCGGCAATGACGATGCGCGCGCCCTCGCTGGCGAACAGCGTGGCGATCTCCTTGCCGATGCCGCTGGCCGAGCCGGTGATGAAGGCGACCTTGTCCTTGAGTTGCATGGTGAGTCTTTCCTGGAGAGTGGATGAAACAGGCCGGTGCCCATCTTCGGCGGGGCCGGCCGCGTGCCCTTGTCGGCGCAGGGACCAGTCTGGCGCCGGTTTCTTAGACGAAACTGAGTCGGCAGGCCCGCAAGTCATGCCCGTGACGACCGGCCCTTCAGGGCGCGGCGGCCTCGCGGTGCCGGGGCTGCTGGAACAGCTCGCAGACCAGTTCGCGCAGCCAGCGCTTGGCCGGTTCCTGTTCGAAGCGCCAGCTCCAGTGCAGCGACACGTCGAAGCGGTGATCGGGCAGGTCGGCATCGCGCACCGCATAGCCGCCGCGCTCGACAAAGCCGGCCGCGATCTCGGCCGGCATGATCACCGCCAGGTCGGTCTTGCCCACGATGGAGGGCACGGCCATGAAATGCGCGGCCGACAGGCGGATGCGCTCATCGAGCCGCAGCGCCTGCAGGATGCGCAGCGTCTCCGAATGCGAGCGCACGGCCGCGAAATCCAGCTGGCGCAGCGTGGCCAGCGCCAGTGGCGCGTCTTCGGGCAGGTGCGCCAGCGCGGGGTGGCCGCTGCGCAGCAGCACGCCGTAGTGGTCGGACAGCAGCACGGTCTGCCGGGTCCGCGTGCCACCCGGCAGAAAGCCGATGGCGATGTCCAGCGTGCCCCGGTCCAGCGCATCGGCAATGCCGTCCAGCGGCATGGGCAGGGTCTCCA
>NZ_JTKZ01000781.1:9005-26953 GCF_000799035.1 Delftia sp. ZNC0008 | reverse complement strand
CCGCGTGTCATACAAACCCATTCCACCCGCCCCGGACCGGCGCGCACCGGCAAGGCATTTCTATGATGGCGCCGTACTTCCCATATGGAAAAAGGATTCATCCCATGCAAGCCTTCCGGATCGTGGTCATTGGTGCGGGGCAGACCGGCACTCCCTTGCTGCAGCAGTTGCTGGACGCGCCCTTCGTGCAGTTGCTCGGGGTGGCCGACCTGGACCTGGACCAGCCCGGCATCGCACTGGCGCGCGCGCGTGGCGTGCCGGTCACCACACGGTTCATGGATCTGGTGGATGCAGCGGTGGACATCATCATCGACGTGACCGGCTCCCCCCAGGTGCGCGAGTCGTTGCGCAGCAAGATGGTGGAGACCGGCAACACGCACACGCTGATCATGCATGAGGCGATTGCGCTGCTGATGATGTCGCTGTCGGCCGGCCGGCTGGTGACCAGCAAGCACAGCGATCTGGAGTATTCCTGAACGCAGGCGGCCGCGCCTCTACAGAAATCCGATCGACAGCCAGGGCACGGCCGCCACCGCCACCGTACCCAGCAACAGCGCCAGCAGGTAGCCCACGATGGGCCGCAAGCCCTTGTCCGGGTGGATCTGGCCTATGGCGCAGGCTGCGTAGTAGCCCACGCCCAGTGGTGGGGCGAACAGGCCCAGGCCCATGGCGAGCACGACGACGATGGCGTAGTGCACTTCATGGATGCCCAGGTCGCGTGCGATGGGAAACAGCAGCGGGCCGAACAGCACGATGGCGGGTATGCCTTCCAACACCGATCCGAGGATGACGAAGATCAGTAGCGAGACCGCGAGAAACGCGGGTGCCCCGCCGGGCAGGGCGGCCATCGCCTCCGCCAGCGAGCGCGAGAAGCCCGATTGGGTCAGGCCCCAGGCCATGGCCGTGGCAGTGCCGATGATGAGCAGGATGGCGCCCGACAGCGATGCCGTGGCCACGAGCATGGGCCCCAGGCGGCGCCAGTCGAACTGGCGGTAGATCAGCAGACCCGCAATGGCCGCGTAGGCAATGCCCAGGGTCGAGACTTCGGTGGCCGTGGCCACGCCCTCGACCACGGCCGCGCGGATCACGAAGGGCAGCGCCAGTGCCGGCAGGGCGATGAAGCCTAGCCGCGCGATCTGCGACCAGGGCTGGCGCTGTGTCTGCGGCGGCTGGTCATGGCGCGAGCGCCACCAGACGACTAGGCACAGCGACAGGCCCAGCACCAGGGCCGGCAGCAGCCCGCCCGTGAACAGCGCGGCGATGGAGACACCCGTGACCGAGCCGATGGTGATCAGCACCAGGCTGGGCGGCACGGTTTCCGTCTGCGCGCCCGTGGCTGACAGCAGGGCCACCAGATCGCCTTCGTCCGCGCCGCGCTTGCGCATTTCGGGGAACAGGGCCGGAGCCACGGCCGCCATGTCGGCCGCCTTGGAGCCCGAGATGCCCGAGACCAGGTACATGGCCCCCACAAGCACATAGGACAGGCCGCCGCGCACATGGCCGAGCAGGCCCGCGAGAAAAGCCACCATGGCGCGCGCCATGCCCGTCATCTCGATCAGCAGCCCCAGGAAGACGAACAGCGGAACGGCCAGCAGGATGAGGTGGGACATGCCTTCGTCCATGCGCCCGACGATCACGGGCAGGGCGGTGTCCGTGGCCAGGGCCAGATAGCCGAGCGTGCCCAGGCCGAAGGCAAAGGCAATGGGCACGCCGCCGAACACGCAGGCCGCGACCACGCCGACGAAGAAGACCAGCAGGTTCAGGCGCCCCAGGTCCTCGAAGAGGCCGAAGATGCCGTTTGCCAGCACGAACGCCGCCATGACGGCGGCCACCACGGCCAGTGCCTTCCAGGCCGCCGCCTTTTCGCCGCTGCGCACCAGGCGCAGCACCGAGAAAACAGCCATCAGCACGATGCCGGCGGGCAGTGCCGCAGCGCGCCAGATGTTGGAGATTTCCAGCGCGGGCGTGGTGATGAAGCGCTCGTCCGCTGCCCATTCCCATGCGGGCCAGGCAACCAAGGCGAGAAAGGCCAGCGTGGCACAGGTGCCGATGGCATCGAACAGGGCCCGGCGCGCAGGCGACAGGCGCGAGAGCAGGGCCGTCATGCGCATGTGCTCGGCGCGCCGCAGTGCGATCACGGCACCCAGCATGGCCAGCCAGATGAAGAGCATGGAGGCCAGTTCATCCGCCCAGACCAGTGGCTGGTGGAAGACAAAGCGTGCCACCACTCCCGCAAACAGCACGCCGATATCGGCCAGCACCAGCAGGCCCGCCGCGCAAGCCACGGCCGCGCCCATCCAGCGGTCGATGCGGTCCCACGCGGTCCAGGCATCGTGCGGGGTATGGGCGGGCTTGTCCTGGGGCGCAGTCATGCCAGCGCCCCGACGCTGCGCTCGAGGATGGCCCAGGCCTGGTCACCGTGCTTGCGCTTCCATTCGGCGTAGAAGCCGGCCTTGCGCAACCGCTCACGGAAGGCGGCGGTGTCGGCAGTGTTGAAGGCCAGGCCCTTGGCGGCCAGCTCCTTTTGCAGGCCAGCGTTGAGCTCGGCGACATCGTCGCGTTCGCGCAGGCCTGCGGCATTGATGTGTCGCGCCACGATGTCGCGCAGGTCTGGGGGCAGCCTTTCCCAGGCGCGGCGGTTGGCCAGGAACCAGAAACCGTCCCACATGTGGTTGGTGAGCGAGCAGTACTTCTGCACCTCGTAGAGCTTGGCCGTGGAGATGATGGCCAGCGGGTTCTCCTGCCCGTCCACGATCTTCGTCTGCAGCGAGGAATAGACCTCGGCAAAGTTGATGGACGCGGGCGCGCTGTCCAGCGCCTTGAACATCGAGGTCCACAGCGGAGAGACGGGCACGCGGATCTTGAAGCCCTGCAGGTCGGCGGGACCCGCGATGGGGCGCGTGGAGGAGGTGATCTGCCGGAAACCGTTGTCCCAGATGCGCTCCATGGCCACCAGGTTGGCCTGGGCGATGCGTGCGCGGATATGGGCGCCCAGCTCGCCGTCCATGGCCTTCCAGACACTGTCATAGCCGTCGAATGCAAAGCCCACGCCGCTGATGGAGGCTGCCGGCACCAGGGTGGACAGGATCAGGCCCGACAGCGTGAAGAACTCCACGCCGCCCGAGCGCAACTGGCCCAGCACATCGGTGTCCGAGCCGAGCTGCCCATTGGAGAAGACCTGGATGTCCACCCGTCCACCGGTCTCGGCCAGGATGGCCTGCGACATCTGCAGGGCCCGGATGTTCATGGGATGCGTGGCGGGCAGGTTGTTGGCGTACTTGTAGCGGAATTCGGCCTTGCTGGCGAAGGCGCTGCGCTGTGAAAGGGCCAGTGGAAGGGCGCAGGCTGCGGCACCGTGCAGCACGTGGCGTCGGGAAAGGGTCATGGCTTGTCTCCTGAGTGTTGTCTTTGTGTCGTTCGGGCGCAAGCTGCGCGCGGGGGGCGCATCACGGGGTCGGGGCGGCCTGCTCCTTTCCCTGCGTCATGTTCTGCAGCAGGCGTTCGCGTATGTCCTTCTTGACCACCTTGCCGTAGCCCGAGCGGGGCAGGGCGTCCCAGAAGTGGAACTGGCGCGGCCAGCGGTAGCGCGCGCAGCGGCCCTCCAGGTGCGCCAGCAGCGCCTCGGCCGTGAGGTCTCCAGCGGTGGCATCGGCACCCTCCCGCGCGACCACCACGGCCACGCCGATCTCGCCCCAGGTGGCGTCGGGCATGCCGAGCACGGCGACCTCGGCCACGGCGGGATGGGTCAGCAGCGCCTCCTCGATTTCGCGCGGATAGACGTTGGAGCCGCCCGAGATGTACATGTCCGATTCCCGCCCCGTGATGTAGAGCAGGCCCCGCTCGTCCAGCCGCCCGAGATCGCCCGTGTGGAACCAGCCGCCCCGAAAGGCCTGGGCCGTGGCCTCGGGGTTGTCGTGGTAGCCCGCAAAGACGGCGGGGCCGCGGCAGCAGATCTCGCCGATGGCGCCCGTTGGAACGGGCTGCAACCGGTGGTCGAGGATGGCGACCTCCATGCCCGTGCGCGGGCGCCCGCAGGTTCCGATCAATGTGTCGGCGGTGCCGGTGCTGCCGTCGCTGTGCCCGTCGTCCAGTGCGTGCATGGAGGGCGTCAGCACGGTGATGCAGCCCGTCACCTCGCCCAGGCCGAAGTACTGCACCAGCACCGGGCCCAGCTTGTGCAATGCGCGCTGCTGGTCGGCGTGGTACATGGGCGCGCCCGCATAGACCACGTAGCGCAGCGATCCGTGGTCGAAGCGGTCCACCGCGGGGTCTTCCACCAGCAGCTTGACGATGGTGGGCACGGTGAAGAGATTGGTGACCCGGTGCCGCTGCACCAGCTCCCAGACCTCGGCAGGGTCCAGCCGGTCGGCGGTGGGCAGCACTGTGGCCGCACCGCGCGCCACGTTGAGCAGGGCATGTATGCCTGCGCCGTGCGACAGCGGTGCCACGGCAATGGAGCAGTCGCGCTCGTCCGTGCCCGGGATCAGGTCGGCAAGGTGGTTGGTCACCACGAAGGCCATCTGTCCATGGGTGAGCATCGCGGCCTTGGGCCGGCCTGTGGTGCCGGAGGTGTAGAAGAACCACAGCGGCGTATCGGCATGCACATGGGCTGCAGATGCGGGAGCGCCTGCGTTGTCATGCAGCAATTGCTCGTAGTCCTGCTCGCCCTGGCTTTCGCGAGGCCGGCCGATGGTGATCACATGCCGCAGCCGTGGCGAAGCGGCGCGCACGGCGTCCACATGGCCGGCGAAGCCCTCTTCGGCCAGCATGGCGGTGGCGCCGCTGGCGTGGCCCAGCCAAGCCACTTCGGATGGTGTAAGCCGGAAGTTGACCGGCACCCAGACGGCGCCGAGCCGGAAGGCGGCCCAGCAGCTTTCAAACAGGGCAATGCCGTTGCGAGACTGCACCAGCAGGCGGTCACCGGCCTGCATGCCCAGCGCGCGCAGGCCTTGGACCAGCGCATTGACGCGCGCATCGATCTGCGCCCAGGTCCAGCGGCGGTCGCCCTGGATCAGGCCGGGCCTGTCGGGAAACAGGGCGGCCGTCTGCGACAGCAGCAGCGACAGGTTGGCTGCCTGGGGCGCGGGGACTGCCGCGATGTCCGCAGGTGCAAGCCTGTTCATGCGGCCTCCAGCACGCTCAGGTAGTTGGCCACGGCCGCACCACCCATGTTGAAGACGGCGCCCAGCCGGGGCGCGGGCAGTTGCATGGCCCCGGCCGAGCCTGACAGCTGCATGGCCGCCATCACATGCTGGGAAACGCCTGTCGCGCCTATGGGATGGCCGCGCGACTTGAGTCCTCCCGACGGGTTGACGGGCAGCCGCCCGTCGCGGCATGTGCTGCCGTCGAGGATGGCGCGCGCGCCTTGGCCATGTGGCGCCAGGCCCATGGCCTCGTATTCCAGCAGTTCGGCCATGGTGAAGCAGTCATGTGTTTCCACGAAGCCCAGGTCGGCCAGCGTGACGCCTGCGTCGGCCAGCCCGCGCTGCCACGCCAGGGCGGCGCCTTCGAAGCGCGTGGGGTCCCGCCGCGACAGGGGCAGGAGGTCGTTGACCTGGGTGCGCGAGCGCCAGCGCACGGGCGCCACGCTGGCATTGCCGCAGGCCTGGCGCGAGATGACCAGGGCGGCCGCGCCGTCGGAGACCAGCGAGCAGTCCGAGCGCTTGAGCGGGCCTGCGACGAAGGGGTTCCTGTCCGAGGCGTGGCGGCAGAAGTCCAGGCCCAGGTCACGCCGCATGTGGGCGAAGGGGTTGTGCACGCCGTTGGCATGGTTCTTGGCCGCGATGGCTGCCAGTGCATCGCTCTGGTCGCCGAAGCGTTCGAAATAGCGGGTGGCGATCTGCCCGAACACGCCTGCGAAGCCCGCCGGTGTGGCAGCTTCCTCCTTCACGTAGGAGCAGCGCAGCAGGATCTCGGCAATTTTCTGCCCAGGCTGGGCGTTCATGATCTCGAAGCCCACCACCAGCGCGCAACGTATGCGGCCGGACTGCACGGCGTCGAGCGCAGCCCAGATGGCAGCCGAGCCGGTGGCGCAGGCGTTCTCGCTGCGCGTGGCGGGCACATGGCGCAGTTCAGGCACGGCCAGGGCCACCAGGCTGGCGCTGAAATCCTGTGGCAGAAGGCCGCCATTGAAGTGGCCGACGAAGATGCCGTCGATGTCCCGGGGCTCCAGGCCGGCGGTTTGCAGTGCCGGGTCGATGGCGTCACGCAGCAGTTGCTCGGCATCGGCTGCGGCATGCTTTCCGAAGGGCGTGTGGCCCCAGCCGATGATGCGGGGTGGGTTCATGGCGTGGCTCCTGTGGTGCGGGCGGTGTTCAGGACTGCGCGGACTGCACTGTTGCCGGTGCCTCGGCCAGCCGGCGGCGCAGCGTGGGCAGACCCACGCCTGCGGCATCGAAGCCGCCGTCGACGGCCAGCACCTGGCCGTTGATGAAGCTGGCCGTATCGCTGCAAAGAAAGCCCACGGCCTCTGCCATTTCCTGTGGTGTGCCGTAGCGGCCCAGCGGGATGGCGTCGTGGTAGTCGGAGCGTATGGCGACGCTGTGCACGAGCTTGGCCATCTCGGTCTCCACCGGCCCTGGCGCGATCACGTTGACGCGCACGCCCAGATTGCCAAGTTCCACCGCATGCTGGCGCGTCATGTGGATGAGGGCGGCCTTGCTCGTGCCATAGGCCACGCGCAGCGTGCTTGCCCGGAGGCCCGAGATGGAGGCGATGTTGACGATGGCTCCGCCGCTGCCGCCGTGGCCTTCGTTGCGAGCCATCCGGGCACCGAAGGCCTGCGTGCAGAGAAAGGCGCCGTCGAGGTTGGTGGCCATGACCGTGCGCCATTCCTCGAACGATGTCTCCAGCACGGGCTTGAAGACCGCCACGCCGGCGTTGTTGACCAGCGCATCCACGCGGCCCCAGCGCGCCATGACGGCGGTGGCGGCCTCGTCCACCTGCTGCGGGTTCGAGACGTCGCAATGCTGGCACAGCAGCCGGGCCGGGCAGTCCATGTCCTGCGCCGTGCGCTCCAGCGTTTCACTGTCGATGTCCAGCAGCGCTACGCGCCAGCCCCGCTGTAGAAACCATTCGCCGATGGACCGGCCTATGCCGCGCGCCCCTCCGGTGACCACGGCGACGCGTGCGGGGGATGGATGGGAATCTCGTTGGTTCATGGACAGGCTCCTGGATCCGGGGTCAAGGCAGAAGGGGTTTGGGGAAGCCACTCTTCGAGGGTCAGCTCGAAGGTGATGCAGACGGGGTTGGCTCCGGCCACGAAGGGGCCGCCATGCACCTGGCCGGTGGTGTCGGCGACCACGCCGCTCAGGCAGGCACGCAGCGAGCCGTCGTCCTGGCAGCGCACCTCACCGGCGAGGCTGACCACCTCGATGGCCGGCCCGCGCAGCAACAGGCAACCGCCGTCGGCGCGCGCCAGGCAGGCATCGACCAGGCTGCCCAGGGCGCCGCGCACGAAGGCGTTGCGAAAGCCCTGCAGTGCGCAGAGCTTTTCCACGCTCAGCACCAGATCTTCGTTGGGGGCAATGCGTGCGTAGGCGACGCGGCCCATGCGGCCCGACTCGACCATGCGGGCCTCAGCCATGGCAGACCTGCGCGGCGGCCGGACGCATCAGGGACATGCGCGTTTCAGGGTCGTAGGCGATGCGCAGTCCGAACCCGTCCAGCGAGGTCGCCAGGGCGCTGACGGGCGCATTGACGATGCGGCAGCGCTGCGTGAGCACATGGCCGCCGAGCAGGTGGCCCTGTGCGCTGGAGAAGACGGCATGGCAGTGCAAAGCCGGATGCCCTGTTTCGGCGCAGCCGAGCGTGGCGTTGCCGAACAGCAGCCTGGCGGCCTGCAGTGTCGCGGGCGGGCCGTAGGTGGCCACGACATGGCCGCTGCGATCGGGTGGCGCCACGCAGAAATCCAGGTCTTCGAGATCGCCTTCCAGCAAGGTCAGCGAGGCACTCTCGACGCTGGCCGATGACAGTGCGCCGACGATGGCGTCGAACAGCGTCAGCCCGGGCGCCAGGGCCAGCCGCATGTGGCGCGCAGCGGGCGCTTGCCGGTGATCCAGTCGCACGGCGCTGCAGGGGCCGGGATGTATGAGGGTGCGTGGCCTGGGCAGGCCCGCGAGGCGCTCTGGCATGTTTGTCTCCTGCTGCTGCTTTGTATTCAGCTTGTGTTGTCCTGGGCGCGGGATGGTGCGTACAGGCCTGCAGCGCAGTCTAGGGATCTGGTTCAATGCAAGGAAATTTGCAATTCATATGGATCGATTTGCGGAGGCTATGAATGGACATGCGACATCTGCGGTGCTTCGTGGCCGTGGTCGAGGAGATGCACTTCGGTCGTGCGGCCGAGCGCCTGCACCTGACCCAGCCCCCCGTGAGCCTGGCCATCAAGGAGCTGGAGGAGGAGCTGGGCGTGACGCTGCTGGAGCGCACGTCGCGGCGCATCGTGCTTACGAAAGCCGGGGAGGATGCGTTGCGCGACGCCCGTGCCGTGCTGGCCGCTGCCGACACCATGCGGCGCCGCGCACGCGAGACCTCGCAGGGGCTCATGGGCTCCATGTCCATCGGGTTCATCAGCCTGCCGGCCTACTCCTTCCTGCCGGAAACGCTGAGGCGCTTTGGCGAGGACTATCCGCAGGTCCGGCTATCGCTGCAGGAGGGCACGACCGACCAGATTGCACATGACATCGAGAGCGGGCGGCTGGATATCGGCCTGGTATTTCGCACGCCGGACCTGCCCGCGTCACTGGACTCTGTGCTGGTGCGCAGCGAGCCGCTGGTGGTGGCCTTGCCCGAGTCCCACCCGCTGGCCCGCAACCGGCGCATCGCGCTGGAGAAACTGGCCCAGGAGCGTTTCCTGGGCTTCGAGCGCCACCAGGGGCCGTTGATGTTCGATGCCATCGTCTCCACCTGCATGCGCCACGGCTTCAGCCCCCGGCTGTTCGCGGCGCGGCAGATGCACACCATCGTCAGCCTGGTCTCTGGCGGTTTGGGCGTGGCGCTGGTACCCGCCTGTGTGCAGGCCCTGCACCGTGAAGGCGTGGTCTACCGGCCCTTGTTGGGGGAAAGGACGGCCGTGGAGACGGTCGCCGTCTGGCGGCGTGCCGATGATTCGCCGCTGGTGCGTGCGCTGCGGGGGTATCTGCCTGGATCTACAGCCACTCCTTCATCCACCCCAGCCCCTCGCTGGTAGCGTGCGCGGCCGCGCCGCGCGCGGGGCGGTATTCGCAGCCTATCCAGCCGTCGTAGCCAAGCTGGTCCAGCAGGCGGAACAGGTAGGGGTAGTTGACCTCGCCGACGTCGGGTTCGTGGCGTTCGGGCACGCCTGCGATCTGCAGGTGGCCCATGCGGCCCGTGGGCAGGTACTGGCGGATCTTCATGGCGAGGTCGCCTTCGACGATCTGGCAGTGGTAGAGGTCCATCTGGACCTGGACGTTGGGCTCGGCAATGTCGGCCAGCAGCGCATGGGCCTGGTCCTGGCGGCTCAGGAAGAAGCCGGGCATGTCGCGGCCGTTGATGGGCTCCAGCAGGATGGCGATGCCGTGGGGCGCGGCCAGCCGTGCGGCGTGGCGCACGTTGGCGATGTAGGTGGCGCGCAGGGCATCGTCGCTGGCGCCTTCGGGCTTGAGGCCGGCCATCACGTGGATGCGCGGGCAGCCCAGCGCGCGGGCATAGGCAATGGCGCGTTCCATGCCCTGGGCAAATTCCGCCTCGCGCCCGGGGATGCAGGCCAGGCCGCGCTCGCCCGCGTTCCAGTCGCCGGGCGGGGCGTTGAACAGCACCTGCTGCAGGCCGTTGTCCTGCAGTCGCTGGGCCAGTTGCTCGGGCGCGAAGTCGTAGGGAAACAGGTATTCGACGGCCTGGAAGCCGTCGCGCGCGGCGGCCTCGAAGCGGTCAAGAAAGTCCAGGTCGTTGTAGAGCATGGACAGGTTGGCGGCGAAGCGGGGCATGAAGGCTTTCCTGAAAACGGAGGCTGAGTGTGGCATCAGGCGCGCTGCAACGCGCCGAAGGCCTTGGTGAAGAAGTCCGTGGTGCCGAAGTTGCCGGACTTGAGCGTGAGGTGCAGCCCCTGCGGCGCCAGGGGCGAGGCGGCATGGCACCAGGGCACGCCAGGGTCGATCTGCGGCCCTATGCGCATCTGCTCGATGCCCAGCGCCTGCACGCAGGCGCCCGAGGTTTCGCCACCGGCCACGACGAGCTGGCGCACGCCCATCTCGACCAGCCCCCGGGCGATGGCGGCGATGGTCTGTTCGACCAGTGCGCCGGCCTGCTCCACGCCCAGGCGGCCCTGCACGGCCTTGACGGCCGAGGATTCGGCCGTGGAGTAGATCAGCACCGGGCCGCTGGCGATGTGCTGGCGGGCCCAGGCCAGGGCCTTGCCGGCTGCGTCCTCGCCGGCGGCGATGCGCAGGGGCTCCAGCGCCAGGGCAGGGCGCCCCGAGGCGATGAAGTGCGCCACCTGTGCATTGGTGGCCACCGAGCAACTGCCTGAGACGACCGCCTGCAGGCCGGTGGCGGTTGGCAGGGCAGCGGCCTGTACCGAGGGCTGTATGCCGAAGTTCGCGGGCAGGCCGATGGCCACGCCCGAGCCGGCCGTGACAAGCGGCATGCCGGCCAGCGCCGGGCCCAGGCGCAGCAGGTCGTCGTTGGAGACGGCATCGACCACGGCCATGCCCACGCCCTCGGCCTGGAGTGCGGCGATGCGCGCGCGAATGGCGGCTTCGCCCTGTGCGACCGCCACATGGTCGATCAGGCCCACCTTGCGCCGTGTCTGCGCCTGCAGCACGCGCACCAGGTTGGCATCGGTCATGGGCGTGAGAGGGTGGTTGCGCATGCCGCTTTCGCTGAGCAGCACATCGCCCACGAACAGGTGGCCCTTGAAGACGGTGCGCTGGTTATCGGGGAAGGCCGGTGTGGCGATGGTGAAGCCACAGCCCAGCGCGTCCATCAGCGCATCGGTCACGGGGCCGATGTTGCCCTGCGGCGTGCTGTCGAAGGTGGAGCAGTACTTGAAGTAGATCTGCGGCGCGCGGCCATTGGCGCCCTGGGCCTGCAGCCATTGGAGGGCCTGCAGCGATTGCGCAATGGCGTCGGCCGGTGCGATGGTGCGCGACTTGAGCGCGACAACGACGGCGTCCACGCCCTCGTCCACCGGGCCGGCAGGCACGCCAATGCTTTGCACCACGCGCATGCCTGCGCGCACCAGGTTGTTCGCCAGATCGGTGGCGCCCGTGAAGTCGTCGGCTATGCAGCCCAGAAGAAGGGTCATGGGGATTCCGATGGAGCCGGGGGCAGGGTGATGCCCGGGAAGATCTTGATGACGGCGCTGTCGTCCTCGCGGCCATGGCCGGCGGTGGATGCCTGCATGAACATCTGGTGGGCCGTGGAGGCCAGGGGCAGCGGGAATTTGCTGTGGCGCGCGGTGTCCAGCACCAGGCCCAGGTCCTTGACGAAGATGTCCACGGCCGACAGCGGGGTGTAGTCGCCGGCCAGCACGTGGGCCATGCGGTTCTCGAACATCCAGCTGTTGCCGGCGCTGTGGGTGATGACCTCGTAGAGCGCGGCGGCATCGACGCCTTCGCGCAGGCCCAGGGCCATGGCCTCGGCCGCTGCCGCGATGTGCACGCCGGCCAGCAGCTGGTTGATGATCTTGACCTTGCTGCCCGCGCCCGCGCTGTGGCCCAGGCGGTAGACCTTGGCGGCCATGGCGTCGAGCACGCCTTCGCAGGCGGCATAGGCCTCGGGGTGGGCGGCCGTCATCATGGTCATCTGCCCGGACGCGGCCTTGGCCGCGCCGCCGGAGATGGGCGCGTCAATGTAGTGCACGCCCTGCGCCTGCAGCCTGGCCTCCAGCGCCACGGACCAGTTGGGGTCCACGGTGGAGCACATGACGAAGACGGAGCCGGGCTGCAGCGCAGAGGCGATGCCGCCTTCGCCGAACAGCACGGCCTCGGTCTGCTGGGCGTTGACGACCACGCTGACGATGATGCGGCAAGCGGCGGCCATGTCGGCCAGCGTGGCGCAGGCCGTGCCACCTTCGGCAGCGAAGGCGGCTGCGGCCTCGGGGCGGATGTCGTGGACATGCACGTGGTGGCCGGCGCGGCGCAGGCTTTGCGCCATGCCGGCGCCCATGGCGCCCAGGCCGATCACGCCGACGGCGCGGGGTGTGGCGGTGGTGTGGTTCATGGCTGGCGTCGGGGTGTCAGGTCATCGGCGATGTAGGCGCGCACGATGGCCGCAAAGTCCTCGTCGCCGCGCAGGCCCAGCCGGTTGGCGCGCGTGGTATCCCAGCGGCCGGGCCAGCTGCCGACGATGCGCTCGACCTTGTCGTCGCGCTGCCAGCTCACGCGGTTGGCCACTTCGTCGCCCGCCACTTCGCGCAGCGCGCGCACCATGTCGCCCGCGCTGACGGACACGCCGGGCAGGTTGATGGGCCGGCGGTCGGCGACGGCACTGGCATCGAGTTCGCAGCCTGCGACCAGGGCCTCGACGGCGCGGCGCGGGGACAGCAGCCACAGGCGCGTGGTGGCACCCACGGGGCAGTTGGCCGCTTCGCCGTTGAGGGGCTCGCGGATGATGCCGCTGGCAAACGACGAGGCGGCCGCATTGGGCCGGCCCGGGCGCACGCTGATCGTGGGCAGGCGCAGCACGCGGCCGTCGACAAAGCCGCGCCGCGTGTAGTCGGCCAGCAGCAGCTCGGCAATGGCTTTTTGCGTGCCGTAGGAGGACTGCGGGTTCAGGGCCGTGCCGTCCAGCACGGTGTCGGGCAGGTCGCCCCCGTAGACGGCCACCGAGCTGGTGAAGACCACGCGCGGCATGTGGCCCACGGCGCGGCAGGCCTCCAGCAGGGCGCGCGAGGCATCGAGGTTGATGCGCATGCCCAGGTCGAAGTCGGCCTCGGCCTGGCCGCTGACCACGGCGGCCAGATGGAAGATCACGGCCGTGTCCTGGTCTATGGCGCCGCGCAGCACCTGCGGGTCGGCGATATCGCCCACCAGGGAGCGCACGCGCGTATCCGCGATGGAGTCGTTGGCCACCACGTCGAGCAGGTCGATCTGGTGGATGGGCCAGCGGGTGCCGGCCAGCGTCAGCGCACCCTGTTCGAGCAGCTTGCGGGCCAGGCGCTGGCCCAGGAATCCGGCGCCGCCGGTGATCAGTACTTTCATGTGTCTTGGGGCTTGGAGCTTGAAGGATGGGAAGAAGGGCCGGTCAGCGGTTGACCATCTTTGCGGGGGTGAGCCAGACCGCGATGGCGCCCACCACGAGCACCCCCGCCAGCACGAACATGCCGGCCTGCGTGGACTGGGTCAGGTCCTTGAGGTAGCCGATCATGTAAGGGCTGGCGAAGCCCGCGAGGTTGCCGACCGAGTTGACGATGGCAATGCCCGCCGCCGCCGCCGTGCCCGACAGAAAGGCCGTGGGCAGCGACCAGAACAGCGGCGCGCAGGTCAGCACGCCGGCTGCGGCCAGCGAAAGGAAGATCAGGGAAAGAACCGTGTTGTCGGCGAAGAAGGCCGTCATCGCAAAGCCCACGGCGCCCATCAGCGCGGGCACGATCAGGTGCCAGCGGCGCTCGCGGCGCTTGTCGGCGCTGTGGCCCATGAGGTTCATCACCACGATGGCGCACAGGAAGGGGATGGCACTGAGCAGGCCGATGTTCAGCGCGCCCGTGACGCCCGTGGACTTGATCAGCGTGGGCATCCAGAAGGTCAGCCCGTACTGGCCGGCGACGAAGGCGAAGTAGATCAGGCACATCCACCAGACGCGGCGGTCGGCGAAAACGGCCTTGAGCGAATGCTTCTGGGAGCCTGAGTGCTGCTGGTCCAGCTCGATCTCGCGCGCCAGCAGCTGCTTTTCGGAGGCCGTCAGCCACTTGGCGCTGGAGATGCCGTTGTCCAGATAGAAGATGGTCACCACGCCGATCACCAGGGCGGGGATGGCCTCGATCAGGAACATCCACTGCCAGCCGTGCAGGCCATGGTCGCCGTGGAAGGCCTGCATGATCCAGCCCGACAGCGGGTTGCCGAAGATGCCGGCCACGGGGATGGCCGACATGAACAGCGCCACGATCTTGGCGCGCCGGTGGGCCGGGTACCAGTAGGTCAGGTACAGGATCACGCCGGGGTAGAAGCCCGCCTCGGCCAGGCCCAGCAGAAATCGCAGGATGTAGAAGCCCGTGGGCGTTTCCACATACATGAACATGGCCGACAGAATGCCCCAGGTGATCATGATGCGGGCGATCCAGACGCGCGCGCCCAGGCGGTGCATGAGCAGGTTGCTGGGCACCTCGAAGAGGAAGTAGCCGATGAAGAACACGCCTGCGCCCAGGCCGAACACGGTCTCGCTGAAGCCCAGGTCCTGGGACATCTGCAGCTTGGCAAAGCCCACGTTCACGCGATCGAGGTAGGCGATCACATAGCACAGCATCAGGAACGGCACGAGGCGCCAGAACACCTTGGCGTAGGCGCGCGCCGTCTCCGGAGAGTCGGCCTGGGCAGGGTGGGCCCCGGCCTGGCCGGATGCGATATCCGTTGTCGTCATTTCAAGTCTCCCTTGGGTTCGCCGCTTGATTCGCCGCTTGGTGCGCCGCCTGGCGGCTGCGCGGCTGTGGATGGGCTGGGTGGTGGAATGCGGCCGTGGGCGCCGCTGTGCAAATCAGTAGCGCGCCCCGAAGGTGGTGCGCAGCTCGTCGATGGCGGCCGCGTCCAGGGGCTGCGGCCGGGGATGGGTCATGAGCCAGAGCCTTGCGGTTTCCTCCAGCTCTTCCAGCACATGGCTGGCCTGCTCCACCGAGCGTTCCCAGACCACGGGGCCCAGGCGCTCGAACAGGGCGCCGCGCACCTGGCCGGCCAGCGCGGCCACCTCGGCGGCGGCCTGCGGATCGCCGGGCCGGCGGTAGCGGATCAGCGGGATGCGGCCCACCTTCATGACCTGGTAGGGGGTGATGGGCGGCAGCACCTCGTCCTCGCGCCAGACGCCGGACAGCGTCAGCGCCACGAGATGGGTGGAATGCGTGTGGATGACGGCGCGCGCCTCGCCGTCATTGCCGTAGATGCCCCGATGCAGGACCAGGGTCTTGGAGGGCTTGGCGCCGCTGACCCACTGCCCGCCGGCATCGACCTTGGACAGCTCGGCCGGGTCGAGCCGGCCCAGGCAGGCGTCGGTGGGGGTGATCAGCCAGCCGTCATGCAGGCGCGCACTGATGTTGCCGGCAGCGCCGACGGTGTAGCCGCGCTGGTAGAGGCTGGCGCCGGTGGCGCAGATCTGCTCGCGGATGCGGGATTCGTCGCTCATGGGTGAACGCCCAGGCAAAGGCCGGGTGTGCGGGGTGCAAAAAGAGATGTGACTGATATTGTCATCAGGTCATCATACAAATTTTGCGCAAAAACCCAAATAAGGTGAAAACCCTTGGCCATGCGCCAAGGGGTGGTTTCGGAGGTTCAGGGCTTGGCGGCCAGGATGTCGCGGGCCAGGCGTTCGCCGTCCTGCTGCCAGAAGCTGGCGTCGGCGCGGTGGATGCGGTCTATGGCGTTGCCCATGTGCGTGGCGGCGGCCTTGCGCGCGGCCTTGGGGTCGCCGGCCTCGATGGCCAGCACGATGCTGTGGTGCTCGCGTTCCACGGCCTTGCCGAAGTCCTCGCGCCGCGCCTCGTTGGCGCGCGTGATGCGCATGGCGCCGCGCAGGAACTGAGACAGGTAGTCCAGCGTGCTGATCAGGAACGGGTTGCCCGAAGCCTGGGCAATGGCGCGGTGAAACGCCATGTCTTCCTCCACGCCATCACGGCCCAGCCGCACGGCCTCGGCCATGGCGCTCTCCGCATCGTGGATGCGCTGCATATCCTCTTCGCTGCGCCGCCGCGCCGCGAGTTCGGCCACCTCGGTCTCCAGTGCGCGGCGCACCTCGGTGATCTGGATCAGCGCATTCCTGCCAGCCGCCGGCAGGCCTTCGAAGTCCAGTGGCTCTATGCCTGCCGCCTTCACGAACACGCCGCTGCCCTGGCGCGATTCCACCAGGTTGCGCGACTTGAGCTGGGACACCGCCTCGCGCACGACGGTGCGGCTGACCTCGAGCTGCTGCACGAGCTCGGCCTCGGTCGGCAGCTTCTGCCCCGGCTGCAGGTTGCCGGCGCGGATGCGCGCCTCCAGCTGCCGGGCAACCTGGTCCGCAAGCTTGAGACCGGGCTGGATGGCAGAGAAGGAAACCGTCATGGAGGGAGTGGGGGGCTGGGGAGACACGTGTGGCAGCGATTGTCTCAGAACGGTGCTGCCTGTACGGCCTGCTGCGGCAATCGACGCCCAGACCATCCATGGCGGCAGGAAAGAGACCGATGGTTCTGCCGGAGTTGCGCGGCGCGCCATACTTGCGCCTTTGCAATCCGCCTGCCACGCCCGCCCCGGGCCAAGGCCGCTTCGCCATGTCAACGCCCACCCCGCATTCCGCTGCACCCACAGAGCACTCGCACGATGGCGCCATTTCCGCTATTGCCGCCACTACCGCTATAGCCGCTATTCCCGCCATCGCCTCGCTGGCCGATGCCGCCTTCACCCAGCGCGTGCAGCACGCCATAGACCACAAGACCAAGCCTTTGGGCGCGCTGGGGCGGCTGGAGCAGCTGGCGCTGCGCATTGCCTGCATCCTGGGTCAGGACAGGCCGGTGCTGCAGCAGCCGCAGATGCTGGTGTTTGCGGCCGACCATGGGCTGGCTGCGCGCGGCGTGTCGGCCTATCCGGTGGATGTGACCTGGCAGATGGTCGAGAACTTCATGGCCGGCGGCGCCGCCGTCAGCGTGCTGGCGCGCCAGCATGGGCTGGCGCTGAACGTGGTGGACTGCGGCGTGGCACGCGACTTTCCCGCGCGCGAGCAGGACCCCGACGACAAGCTTCCCCAGCCCGGCCAGCCGCGCCTGTGGCGCCGCAAGCTGGGCTACGGCACGCGCGACTGCAGCCAGGGCCCGGCCATGACGGCCACCGAATGCGCCATGGCCCTGCGCAACGGCGCGGCCCTGGTGCGCCAGTTGCCGGGCAATGCGCTGCTGCTGGGCGAGATGGGCATTGGCAATACCTCCAGCGCATCCTTGCTGCTGGCGCGGCTGTGCGGCGAACCGCTGGCCGAGGTCACGGGTGCGGGCACGGGCCTGGATGCGGCCGGGCTGGCGCGCAAGATCGGTGTGCTGCAGGAGGTGCTGCAGCTGCACGCCCAGGCCACGGAACCGCTGGACGCGCTGGCGGCCATGGGCGGCTTCGAGGTCGCCACCATGGTGGGCGCCGTGCTGCAGGCCGCTGCCGAGCGGCGCGTCATCGTGGTCGATGGCTTCATCACCACGGCCGCCGTGCTGGTGGCCAGCCGCCTGCAGCCGGCCGTGCTGGAGCGCTGCGTTTTCTCGCACCGCTCGGGCGAGCCCGGCCATGTGCGCATGCTGGCCCACCTGGGTGCCGAGCCGCTTCTGGACTGGCAACTGCGCCTGGGCGAAGGCTCGGGCGCGGCCCTGGCCTGGCCGCTGCTGGTGTCGGCCTGCGCCATGCTGGGCGAGATGGCCAGCTTTGCGCAGGCCGGGGTGAGCACGCGCTCGGAACAGGCATAGCCGCCGGGGCTGCGCTGCGGCTAGCGCTGCAATGCAGCTGCCGCCAGCTTGCCCAGCCGCCTGACCAGCGCGCCAAAGCGCGCGGCATCGGTGTTGCCATAGCCGATCACCAGGCCGTTGTCCTGGGGCAGCGGTGCCAGGGCGAAGGACGACAGGGCGCCCGGGTTCATGCCGGCGCGCCGTGCCTGCTCCACGATGGTGCGGTCGGACAGGTCCGGCGGCAGCCGCACGGTCAAATGCAGGCCGCCGTGGCCGCCCAGCACCTCATGCTCCACGCCCAGTTGCGTGGCAAGCGCCTCGCGCAGGGCCGCCTGGCGCTCGCGGTACAGGCGCCGCATGCGGCCCAGGTGGCGCGAGAACTGGCCGCTGTCCA
>NZ_JTKZ01000781.1:0-8995 GCF_000799035.1 Delftia sp. ZNC0008 | reverse complement strand
AGTCCGCCATGGCCAGCTGCTCCAGGCGGTGGCCGCCGCGCAGCATCTCCTGCACGGCGGATGCCGCGCTGGTGGCCAGGGACTGCGGCAGCACCACAAAGCCCAGGCGCAGTGCCGGGAACATGGTCTTGCTGAAGGTGCCCACATAGAGCACGGGCGCGTCCGGCACCTGGCCCTGCATGGCGGCGATGGGCGTGCCCTGGTGGCGGAATTCGCTGTCGTAGTCGTCTTCGATGATCCACGCGCCCGCGCGGCGCGCGCGCTCCAGCAGGTCCAGCCGGCGCGCCACCGACAGCACGGCGCCCGTGGGATATTGGTGCGAGGGCGTGATCTGGATCAGCCGTGGAGGATGGCTGTCCCACAGGCCGGGGGCGATGGCTGCGCCATCGGCATCCACGCGCAGTGTGCTGACGCACAGGTCTCCCCCCGCAAAGGCCGACTTGGCGCCCCGGTAGCCGGGCTCCTCCAGCCAGGCATGGTCGCCCGGGTTGGTGAGCAGTTGCACGCACAGGTCCAGCGCACCCTGGGCGCCTTCGGTGACGATGATGCGCGAGGCATCGCAGCGCACGCCGCGCGAGATGCGCAGGTGCTGCGCAATGGCCTGGCGCAGCGCAGGCTCGCCCGCAGGATCGCCATAGTCCAGCGTGGCGCTGGCGGGAAGGCGCAATGCGCGGTCCTGCGAACGGCGCCAGGCGGGCAGGGGAAACCTGTCCAGGGCGGGCGTGCCCGGTGTCAGGGGCAGGCTGCGGTCGATGGCATGGCGCGTGGGCGCGATGCGGTCCAGGCGCCGGGCCGTGCGGTGTGCGCAGGGGGGCGCGGCGGCCGCCTCGGCGGCTGCCGTGGAATGGGTGGACACAGCCGCCACGCGCGTGCCCTGCCGGTCGGCGACCACATAGCCTTCGGCCGCCAGTTGCTCGTAGGCGATGAGCACGGTGTTGCGCGAGACTCCCAGATCCTCCGACAGCGAGCGCGAGGCCGGCAGGCGGTCACCGGCCGGCAGCCGGCCCGCCAGGATGGCCTGCTTCAGGCGCTGGATCAGCTGGCGCTGGCGGGGAGCCGCTCCAGGGCCGGATTGCAAGGGACTGGTCAGCAGGTCGAAAGCGTGCATGCAATGGACGGCGTGGCACCATGAAATAAGGGGGATATGGCGCTTTCAATGATGCCACGCGGGCGCTATCGTGGCCCTGCCAAATGACCTGACCAGGAATCTCCCATGCCCCCCGCACTCAATGCCCACTCCCAACCCGTAGGCCACGACCTGCCCGGATGGACCCCGCGCCAGCGCCCGCCGCGCACGCCCATGCAAGGCCGCTACTGCCGGCTGGAGCCGCTGTCCGCCGCGCGCCATGCAGCCGATCTGTTCGATGCCTTCAGCCAGGCGACGGACGCCAGCGACTGGACCTACATGTCGGTGGGCCCCTTCGCGGATGCCCAGGCCTATCTGCGCTTTGCCGAGGCCGCCCAGGCCAGCGATGACCCGCTGCACCACGCCGTCATCGACCTGGCCACGGGCCGTGCCATCGGCTCGCTGGCGCTGATGCGCGTGGACACGGCCAGCGGCGTGATGGAAGTGGGCTTTGTCTGCTACTCGCGCCAGCTCAAGCGCACGCGTGCGGCCACCGAGGCGCAGTTCCTGCTGATGCAGCGCGCCTTCGACGAGCTGGGCTACCGCCGCTACGAGTGGAAGTGCGACAGCCTGAACGCGCCGTCGCGTGCCGCAGCGGCGCGCCTGGGCTTCCGGTTCGAGGGGGTGTTCCGCCAGGCCGTGGTCTACAAGGGCCGCAGCCGCGACACGGCCTGGTTCTCCATCATCGACAGCGAATGGCCGGCGCTGCGCGCGGCCTACCAGCGCTGGCTGGAGCCGGGCAACTTCGATGCGCAGGGCGGGCAGCTGCGTTCGCTGTCCAGCCTGATGGAGCCGGGAGCGCAGCCGGCTCAGGAGCCTGCCGGCGTGGCGTAGTAGGCCTGCAGCACCTCGATCAGGGCCTGCGCATGGCGCGGCAGCCGGCCCTGGTCGCGCACGAGGATGCGGCGCTCGCGCACGCTCCAGGCATCGGTCAGATCGATCAGCGCCAGCCCCATGCTTTCGCGGTTGCGCCGCGCAGCGCTCTCGGGAACGATGCCGATTCCCACGCCGGCGCCGATCATGCGGCACATGGCGTCGAAGCTGGACAGCTGTATGCGCAGCTTCATGGGCTTGCCCAGGCGCTCGGTCACACCCGCCAGAAAGGTCTGCAGCGTGCTGCCCTGCTGCATGCCGATGGCGTCCTCGTCCAGCGTCTCGGCAAACGCAATGCGCTTGCGCCGCGCAAATCGGTGGCCGCGCGGCGTGGCCAGCACCAGCCGGTCGGTGCTGAAGTGGATGGTCTGCAGGCCCAGCGTGTCCACCTGGCCGGCCACGATGCCCAGGTCGGCCCGGCCATCGAGCACGCCGCGCGCGATCTCGGCGTTGGGCCGCTCCTGCAGGTCCACATTCACGCGCGGGTGGTCGGCAAGAAAGGCGGGCAGGATCTCGGGAAGAAAGTCGGTCACGGCCGTGGTGTTGGCAAACACCCGCACATGGCCGCGCAGGCCGGCGCCGTACTCCTGCAGGTCGTGGCGCAGCTGCTCGGACTGCAGCAGCATGCCGCGCGCATGGTGCAGGAAGGCTTCGCCGGCCGGCGTGGGGCGCACGCCACGCGCCTCGCGGTACAGCAGGGGCATGCCCGCCTGCTCCTCCAGCGCCTTGATGCGCAGGCTGGCTGCGGCCAGGGACAGGTGCTGCCTTTGCGAGGCGCGCGTGAGGCTGCCCAGTTCGGCGGCATGCACGAACAGGCGCAGGTCCGTCAGGTCGAAGTGCATGAGGGGCATGAAAGGCGAAGAGGGCATGGGCGGGGTCAAGGCTTTGTCAATTCCGAAGGCCGGGTCAGGAAATGCGCGATTGTGCGCTGGCCCGGCACGGGCAACCATGCGGGCTTGCGACAAGAACAAATGGAGACATGACCATGCCGGATTCTTCCTTTCCCCTGCCGTCGAGCCTTTTGCACCGCCGAAGCCTGCTGGCCGCCGCACTCGCCTTGCCACTGCTGGGCCATGCCCAGGCCTGGCCCGCGCGGCCCATCGTGATGATCGTCCCGCAGGCGCCGGGCGGCACCAACGACATCGTGGGCCGGCTGGTAAGCCAGAAGCTGGCCGAGGTGCTGGGCGCCAGCGTGGTGGTCGAGAACCGGCCTGGTGCGGGCGGCAACATCGGCACCCAGGCCGTGGCCAAGGCGCCGCGCGACGGGCATACGCTGCTGATGACCATCAGCAGCAGCCAGGCCATCAACCCCGCGCTGTACCGCAAGCCGGGCTTCGATCCGGTGAAGGACTTCCGGCCCATCGGCCTGATCGGCTCCGTGCCCAATGTGCTGCTGGCCCATCCCGGCTTTGCGGCCAAATCCGTGCCCGAGCTGATCGCCATGGCCCGGGGCCGGCCCGACGAGTTCCGCTATGCCTCGGCCGGCAACGGCACGCTCAACCATCTGCTGGGCGAGATGCTCAACAGCATGGCGGGCATCCAGCTGCAGCACGTGCCCTACAAGGGCGTGGCGCCCGCGCTCAACGATGTGCTGGGCGGGCAGGTGCCGCTGCTGTTCGGCAGCCTGCCGTCAACGCTGCCCCATATCCAGGCCGGCCGGCTGCGCGCGCTGGCCGTGAGCGGCGCGGCGCGATCGCCGCTGCTGCCCGATGTGCCCACCATTGGCGAGACCGTGCCCGGCTACAACGGCACGCTGTGGGTGGGGCTGTTTGCTCCTGAAGGCGTGCCCGCGCCGGTGCTGGCGCAGTTGCAGGACGGCATGGCCCGCGCGCTGGCGGCCGGCGATCTGCGGGGCAAGCTCGAAGCCTCCGGCGTGGAGCTGGCCGGCCCGGCCGACAAGCCCGTGTCACCGGACCGGATGGCGGCCCTGCTGCGCGAGGACATCGCCAAGTGGGCGCGCATTGTGAAGGACTCCGGCGCCTCGCTGGACTGAGCCCCGGCCCCTTCAGCCCTGCGGCTCCATGGCCAGCGCGAACAGCTCGCTGCGAAAGTGGATGCCCAGCCGTGCAAATGCGCGGTTACGGTAGGTCTTGACGGTGGGCAGGCTGAGGGACAGGTCGCAGGCAATGCCCTCATGCGTCATGCCCTGCAGCAAACGGGCGCACACATCGAGTTCGCGCGGCGTCAGGCCGGGCTGTGCCTGCAGCAGGCGCATGCGCAGGGCGGGCAATGTCTGGCGCTGTCTGGGCTGGAGGGCTGGGGACGCCGATGCCGAAGCCACGGCGGGCTGCGCCTGCGTCAGCGCAATGTGCTTGTGCGCCAGGGCCAGCAGCACGGGCGCCATGCTCTCGAAGCAGCCGATCTGCGCATCGCCCAGTGCCCTCTGGTGCTGGTGGCGATAGAAATTGACGGCAAACACACCGCCGTCGTCCTGATGCTCGACGATGGACACCCGCTCGGCCATGCCGTGCGCGTCGTAGACCAGGGCGCGGTGCTCGCCTTCCACCTCCTGGGCCGTGATGTGGCACAGCGCCGTGCTGCGTGCCGGCGCTGTGCCGCCGTGCTTCCACGTGCTGTCGCGCAGATGGGGGCCTGAGAGATAGGCGCGCCAGCACTCGCGCGTGGTGTCGCGCGCCTCGCTGCTGGCCGACAGGAACAGCTGCGGCCGGCTGCGCTGCCCCGTGCGGTAGACCGACCAGGAGGCGACAGGCAGCAGCGCGTTCATGGCCTGCAGCACCTGCAGGGCGAAGCCCGGCCCACCCAGGCTGGACACCATCTGGCCCAGCGCATGGCTTGACGCCTGGCCGGGCAAGGCGCTGGCGTCAAGGGCGGGGGAGGGGCAGGTCCAGTGTCTCAAGGGGGAAGGCAGGGGCGGGCAGGGCGCTGTCATCTTCCGGGATGACGGCCTGCCCGGGCAATGGTGCTTATGCTAGGTCCCGATCCCATTCACCGGAGCCCCAGAACCATGCCAGATGACGTGCCGCAGCTTGCGGCCTTGCCCGATCCGCGCTTTCGCTTCTTCGCCGACCTGAGCGTGCAGGTGGGCCCGCCGCAGGAGGTCGGTGCCACGGCGCACGGCGGGCGCCGGCTGATCCCCATCCTGGGCGGCACGGCCCGGGGCGACGGCTGGAGCGCGCGCGTGCTGCCCGGAGGCGCGGACTTCCAGCGCATCGTGCACGGCGGGCTGGCCGAACTCGACGCGCGCTATGTGCTGGAGACCGATGCCGGCGACCTGATCTATGTCTGCAACCAGGCCCTGCGCAGCGGCGACCCGGCGCACATGGCAAAGCTGGCGCGCGGCGAGCCCGTGGACCCCGTGCACATCTATTTCCGCTGCGCGCCCCGCATGGAGACGGCCAGCCGGGCGCTGGGCTGGATCAACGAACGCCTGTTCTTCGGCACCGGCGCGCGCCATCCCGACCGCGTGCAGATGCGCTTTCACGAGCTGCTCTGAGGGGGCCTTCCCCGCTTCGATACCTACAACACAGGAGACACAACACATGAACAACCCTGCATCCAAGGCGCGCCGCGCCGCCGTGGCCTGCACTCTTACCGCTGTGCTGGCCACCGGCCTGGCTCCCTGGGCCGCGGCCAGCGCCCAGCCTGCTTTTCCGAGCAAGCCCGTGCGCCTGCTCGTCGGCTTTCCTGCGGGAACGGGGCCGGACATCGTGGCACGCCTGCTTGCGCAAAAGCTGTCCGAGCAATGGGGCAACCTGGGCGTGGTCGTGGACAACAAGCCGGGCGCTGGCGGCCTCATCGCCGCCAGCGAGGCGGCACGCGCCGTGCCTGACGGCTACACGCTGATGCTGGGCGAGACCGGCCAGCTCAGCATTGCCCCCAACACCTACCAGCGCCTGCCCTACGATCCGCAAAAGGACTTTGTGCCCGTCAGCCAGGTCGTCACCTCCGACTTCGTGCTGCTGGTCAATCCGCAGAAAGTGCCGGCCCGCAATGTGCTCGATTTCGTGGCCTGGGCGCGCCAGCGCAAGGAGCTGTTCATCGCCACCTTCGGCGCCGGCACGCCAGGCCACTTCGGCGCCTTCATGTTCGGCAATGCCGTGCAGCTCAGGCCCGAGCCCGTGCACTACAAGAACACCAACGATGCCCTGGGCGGCCTGTTCAGCGGCGACGTGCAGGCCGTCTTCGCCACGGCGGCCCTGGCCGCGCCCCAGGTCAAGGCCGGCAAGCTCACGGCCCTGGGCAGCACGGGCGCCACGCGCACCCCGTCCATGCCCGATCTGCCGACCATCGGGGAGCAGGGCTATCCGTCACTGCAATTCAATTCCTGGTTCGGCGTGGTCGCGCCCGCGAAGACGCCGCCCGAGATCGTGGCCAGGCTGCAGGCCGACATCGTGCGCGCCCTGCAGCAGCCCGACAGCCGCAGCCGGCTGGAAGAGGCCGGTTTCCGCGTGACGGGCACCACGGGCGACGAACTCGCCCGCATCATGCGCTCCGACACGGTCACCTGGGGCAAGGCCGTGGCGGCCACGGGCTTCAAGGCCGATTGAAGCTCAGCGCTTGCCCGCAGCCGGCGCAGGCGTCTTGGGCGAGTAGTCGCAGTACGGCGCCACCACGCACTCCCAGCAGCGTGGCTTGCGGGCCTGGCAGACGTAGCGGCCCAGCAGGATGAGCCAGTGGTGCGAGTCCACGGCATAGGCCGGCGGCACGCGCTTCATGAGCTGCATTTCCACCGCCAGCGGCGTCTTGCCTGGCGCCAGGCCCGTGCGGTTGCCCACGCGGAAGATGTGCGTGTCCACGGCCATGGTAGGCTGGCCAAAGGCGACGTTCAGCACCACGTTGGCCGTCTTGCGGCCCACGCCGGGCAGGGCTTCCAGTTCCTCGCGCGTGCGCGGCACCTGGCCGCCGTGGCGGTCGACCAGGATCTGGCAGGTCTGCATCAGGTGTTTGGCCTTGCTGCGGTACAGGCCGATGGTCTTGATGTAGCCCTCCAGCCCTTCAAGTCCCAGGTCCAGGATGGCCTGGGGCGTATTGGCCACGGGAAACAGCTTGCGCGTGGCCTTGTTCACGCCCACGTCCGTGGCCTGGGCCGAGAGCAGCACGGCAGACAGCAGCTCGAACACGTTGGTGTATTCCAGCTCGGTCTGGGGCGAGGGGTTGGCGGCCTTGAGTGTGGCGAAGAAGGGTTCGATGCTGGTGGTTTTCATTGTGGGAAGCGCGTGTCCATCGATGTGGCGAGCATTGTCGTGCAAGTGTGATTTCTAGGACTGTTCTGGTTTTTGATGTCTGCGAGGGCCAGATCGTCTGGTTATGCCGTTGCGGCGTTGACGTGCTGGGGCCGCATGGCAATAGTGGGCCGGATCGATTCCGCCGACACCACACATACAGACAACACGCCACCAGGAGGGGGCGACCGCATGGCCACTCGCAAGATATCCGTTTCTCCCGCGATCGCGGCGGCGCAGACCCTGCTGGGTGATGTCCGCGACCTGATCGAGGCCGCGCGGCTTCGGGTGGCTTCCACCATCAACAGCGAAATGACCCTGCTGTACTGGCATATCGGCCAGCACATCCATGACTGCGAATCCGAGGTGCGGCAGGCCGGCTGCAGCGACAAGGTCCTGCCCTCCCTGGCCGGGCATCTGGTCCAGGGCTATGGCGGCAGTTTCTCGGAAAAGAACCTGTGGCGCATGGTGCAGTTCTCCACCACCTTTCCTGATGAGCCCCTGGTCATCTCGCCCACGCGGCAGTTGAGCTGGGCGCATTTCATCGCGCTGATTCCGCTCAAGGACGCCCTGCAGCGCGAGTACTACGCCAGCATGGCGAGCATTGAGCGCTGGAGCGCCCGCACGCTGCGCAGCCGCATCGATTCCCGGCTGTACGAGCGCACCGTGCTGTCCTTCGATGCGGACACGCTGGTCGCGCAGGAGCCCACGCAGCGAGCCACCGAGCGCATGTCGCCAGCGCTGTTCATGCGAGACCCCTACATCCTCGACTTCCTGGGGCTGCACGATGCCTGGCAGGAGGGCGACCTGCAGGCGGCCGTCATCCGCGAGATGGAGGCCTTTTTCCTGAAGTCGGGCATGGGCTTCAGCCTGGTGGCGCGGCAAAGGCACATGCAGATGGATGACCAGGATTTCCAGCTTGACCTGCTGTTCTACCACCGCAGGCTGCGGCGGCTGGTGGCGGTGGAGCTGAAGGTGGGCGAATTCGCGGCCGAGGACAAGGATCGGATGGAGCACTACCTGCGCTGGCTGGATCGGCATGAGCATGAGCCGGGCGAGGATGCGCCGCTGGGCATCATGCTGTGCTCAGGCAACAGCTCGGAGCAGATCGAGCTGCTGGAGCTGGGCCGCGGCGGCGTCCAGATGGCCGAGTATCTGCCCGGCCTGCCTGCTCGCCATGTGCTGGCCCAGCGGCTGCGGGAGGCCACGCGCCGGGCGCAGTGGCACTGGGCACAGTGCCACCTGGAAGTCGGGCAGGGCTGAGCACGGGCGCCGGCCTGCAGTCCATCCCTTCCGTCTTTCTCTGCTTCTTCTACTTCGTCTTCTTACCCGGGAGGCAGCAGCTCCCGCAGATGCTCCACGAAGGCCCGCACTCCCTTGGACAGCGTGCGGCCTGCCAGCGTCTGCAGCTCGATGGCGCGTGCATTCATGCCGCGTTCGCGTATGGGCACCGCATGCAGTTCGCCACGGCGCACACGCTCGCGCATGGTGACCTCACCACCCAATGACAGGCCGCCGCCATGCAGCACGAAGTGCACCAGGGTCTCGAACTGGCCGCTGACCAGGGCAGGCTCGAACACCAGGCGCCGGTGGCTGCAGGCAATGTCGAACAGCTGGCGCGCGGTGTTGGCGTCCTCGGGCAGGGCAATGGCATGGGGATGCATCTGGGCCAGGGTGATGCTGGCATGCCGGGCCAGTGCGTGGTCGGGCCGCATGATGGCGACCACGGGCGAGACCTGGCGGTGCCAGACCTCGATATCGCGTGCCGCCGCACGGCTGTAGGTCAGGCCGACATCGGCCTCGCCGCCCAGCA
>NZ_JTKZ01000576.1:0-2193 GCF_000799035.1 Delftia sp. ZNC0008 | reverse complement strand
AGATCAACTCTGCGGCCTTTCCCATGAAAGCTCTACTCCTCGGCCTGGCGGCCGCCATCTGCGCAAGCACCACCATGGCCGCACCGGCCACGGCCGTCCTTGGCGAAAAGCCGCTGCAGGCAACGGGGCCACTTGACCCACTGCGGGGTGTTCTGCTGATGCCGAGCCAAAGCGCGCCGCCGGTCGTACTGATCGTCCCCGGCTCAGGCCCCACCGACCGCAACGGCAACAGCCCGTTCGGCCTCAAAGCCTCGACCTACCAACTGCTCGCACAGGAACTGGCCACCCAGGGCATTGCCACCGTACGCATCGACAAACGTGGCATGTTCGAAAGCTACAAGGCCGTGGAGGACCCCAATGCCGTGACCATCCAAGCCTATGCCGAAGATGTGCACCACTGGGTGGACGCCATCCGCAGCGAGACCGGTGCCCAATGCGTCTGGGTGCTGGGACACAGTGAAGGTGGACTGGTCGCTCTGGAGGCTGGTCAGGGCCGCTCCGATATCTGCGGACTGATATTGGTAGCAGCTCCTGGTCGCCCAATGGGGCAGACGCTTCGGGAACAGCTCAAGGAAGACCCCGCCAATGCACCGATCCTGGACCAGGCGTTACCGGTCATCGATGCGCTGGAAGCAGGCAGGCGCGTGGATACCCGCCAGATGGACAGGCCGCTCAACACCATGTTCCATGCCAGCGTACAAGGCTTTCTCATCAACACCTTCGCGCTGGACCCCGCTCGCCTGATAGCGGGCTATTCCAAACCCGTGCTCATCATTCAAGGTGAGCGCGACCTGCAGATCAAGCCAAAGGATGCTCAGCGTCTGGCCAAGGCTGCACCGAACGCCAAGCTTGTGCTGTTGCCCGCAACCAACCATGTGCTCAAGAAGGTGGAGACCAACGATCGCGCTGCCAATCTTGCAACCTATGACAAGGAGGGGCTGCCGCTAGTGCCCGGGGTTTCCAGCACCATTGCCCGGTTCATAACGTCAGCCACCGTGAAGCGATAGGCGAGCCGTTGGCTCACCCCTGCAGGTACACCACGTGCGTGTGCGTGTACTCGTACAGGCCGTGCTTGCCATCAGCCCCGCCCACGCCGGACTTGCGCACGCCCGCGTGGAAGCCCTGCATGGCCTCGAAGTTCTCGCGGTTGATGTAGGTCTCGCCGAAGTCGATCTCGCGCATGGCCTGCATGGCCTTGGACAGGTCGCGCGTGTAAAGCGACGAGGTCAGCCCGTATTCGCAGTCGTTGGCCAGGGCGATGGCCTCGTCCAGGTCCTCCACCACCTGGATGGGCAGCACGGGGCCGAAGATTTCCTTGCGCATGATCTCCATGCCGGCATGGCAGCCGGCCAGCACCGTGGGCTGGAAGTGAAAGCCCGCGCCCAGGTCTGCGGCCTGCCCGCCCGTGACCAGTTGCGCGCCGTCGGCGATGGCCTGGCGCACCTTGGCCTGTACGCTGTCCAGGCCCTTTTGGTTGATCAGCGGGCCCATTTCCACGTCGGGCCGCGCAATCGGGTCGCCGTAGCGCGTGGCTGCCATGGCCTGGGCGATGCGGGCCGTGAACTCGTCGGCCACCTGGCGCTGCACGTAGACGCGTTCGGCGCAGTTGCAGACCTGCCCGGTGTTGATGATGCGCGAGTCGTGGATGGCGCGCACGGCCAGGTCCAGGTCGGCATCGGCCAGCACGATGGCCGGGGCCTTGCCGCCCAGCTCCAGGTTGAGCTTGGTGATGTGGGGCGCGGAGGCTGCGGCGATGCGCTCGCCCGTGGCCACGCTGCCCGTGAAGCTGACCATATCCACGCCCGCATGGCCGGCCAGCGCAGCGCCCGTGCCGCCCTGGCCATAGACCACGTTGAACACGCCGGCCGGCAGCTCGCACTGGGCCAGCAGCTCGGTGAAGGCATGGCAGTTGATGGGCGTTTCCTCGCTGGGCTTGATGACGATGGTGTTGCCCGTGAGCAGGGCCGGCGCCATCTTGCGGGCGATCAGGAAGAAGGGGAAGTTCCAGGGCAGGATGCCCGCGACCACGCCCAGCGGCTTGCGCAGCAAAAAGATCTGCTCGTTGGCCCGGTCGCTGGTGATGACCTCGCCCTCGATGCGGCGCGCCCATTCGGCCATGTAGTCCAGATAGTCGGCGGTGAAGTTCACCTCGACCTCTGCCAGGCCCAGGACCTTGCCCTGCTCCTCGGTGAT
>NZ_JTKZ01000599.1:0-7046 GCF_000799035.1 Delftia sp. ZNC0008 | reverse complement strand
CCGCGTGCTTTGACTCCGGCGGGCTGGACCTCAAGCCCGCCGCAGGCATGCGCTGGATGAAGAAGGACATGGGCGGTGCCGCACACGCCCTGGCCCTGGCCGATCTGCTGATGCAGGCGGGCCTGCCCATCCACCTGAAGCTGCTGGTGCCTGCGGTGGAGAACGCCGTGGGTGCCGGTGCTCTGCGGCCCGGCGACATCATCGAGGCCGGTGACGGCCGGCGCGTGGAGATCGAGAACACCGATGCCGAAGGCCGGCTCCTGCTGGCCGATGCGCTGCACCACGCCATTCGCAGCGCGCCCACGCCGCCCGCGCTGCTGATCGACCTGGCCACGCTCACGGGCGCTGCGCGCACGGCGCTGGGGCCGGACCTGCCCGCGCTGTTCAGCAACCATGACGGCTGGGCCGATGCCCTGCTGGCCCAGGGCCGCGCGCAGGCCGACCCGCTGTGGCGCCTGCCCCTGTGGGCGCCGTACCGCCGCATGCTGCGCTCCGACCAGGCCGACCTGTTCAACGCCGCCAGCACGCCGCAGGGCGGTGCCATCACGGCTGCGCTGTTCCTGGAGAGCTTTGTGCCGCCCGAGCTGCCCTGGCTGCACCTGGACCTGTTCGCCTGGAATCTGGAGGAGCGCCCCGGCCGGCCCAAGGGCGGCGAGGCCCAGGGCCTGCGCGCGCTGTACGCCCTGCTGTCGCAGCGCTTTGCATCTGCGCGCAGCGCATTTGCATAGGCGCAATCGGGCTTTGCGGCGGGCTGGTGGCTCCACACAATCGGCCGTCTGGTGCAGCCGGCGCGGCACCCGCCGCCGCCTTCCTGCGATCTTGTTCCGGCTGCCAGGACACTTCATGACCCAAAGACGCTTCCTGCCTCGCCTTTCCCTGCTGCGCACCCACTTGCGCACCCTGCGAACCTCCGCACTGCTTCCCGCCCTGGCCGCAGCCCTGCTGTGCGCACCGCCCGCCCAGGCCGAAACCCTGCGCTGGGCGCGCTCCACCGACGCATCCACGCTGGACCCGCACGCGCTGAACAACGGCCCCAACCACAACCTGCTGCACCAGATCTACGAGCCGCTGATCATCCGCACGGCCGATGGCAAGCTGCTGCCCACCCTGGCCACGTCCTGGGCGCTGACTGCCGACCCCTCGGTCTGGGAGTTCAAGCTGCGCAAGGGCGTGAAGTTCCATGACGGCAGCCTGTTCACGGCCGACGACGTGCTGTTCTCGCTGCGCCGCGCGCGCTCGGCCACCTCGGACATGCGCTCGCTGCTGACCTCGATCACCGACGTGACCAAGGTCGATGCCTTCACCGTGCACATCAGGACCAACGGGCCCAACCCGCTGCTGCCGGCCAGCCTCATCAACATCCAGATCCTGAGCGCCGCCTGGGCCAAGGCCCATGGTGCCGAGCAGCCGCAGAACGCGCTGGCCAAGGAAGAGAACTACGCCACGCGCAACGCCAACGGCACGGGGCCCTACGTCATCGCCTCGCGCGAGCAGGACACGCGCACCGTGCTGCGGCAGTTTCCCGGCTACTGGGGCAAGGGGCTGTTCCCGCTGGAGATCGACGAACTGGTCTACCTGCCCATCAAGTCCCAGGCCACGCGCGTGGCGGCGCTGCTGTCGGGCGAGGTGGACTTCGTGCAGGACCTGCCCATCCAGGACATTGCGCGCCTGAGCGCCGACCCGCGCTTTCGCATCAACCAGGCCGCCGAGAACCGCTCCATCTTCCTGGGCCTGAACGTGGGCGCCGCCCCGCTGTCGCATTCCGATGTGAAGGACAAGAACCCGCTGGCCGACCTGCGCGTGCGCCAGGCCTTCCAGCTGGCCATCGACCGGCAGGCCATACAGCGCGCCGTGATGCGCGGCCTGTCCGTGCCCACCAACATCATTGCGCCGCCCTTTGTGCACGGCTACGAGAAATCCTTTGGCGCCGTGGGCAAGGCCGACCTTGTCCAGGCCAGGAAACTGCTGGCCGAGGCCGGCTACCCCAACGGCTTCGGCATCACCCTGCATTGCACGAACGACCGCTATCTGAACGACGAGGCCATCTGCCAGGCCATCGCCGGCTTTTTGGGCCGCATCGGCGTGAAGACCGCCGTGTCGTCGCGGCCGCTGGCCATCCAGACGGCGGCCATCAACAACCAGGAGACGGATTTCTACCTCTACGGCTGGGGCGTGCCCACCTATGACTCGGCCTATGTCTTCGACTACCTGGTGCACACGCGCGGCAAGAACGGCCGGGGCAACACCAATGCCACGCGCTACAGCAATGCCGAGCTGGACAGCCAGATCGTCTCCCTGGCCTCGGAGGGCGATGCGCGCAAGCGCGACGCCACCATCCACTCCATCTGGAGCACGGTGCAAAAGCAGCTGATCTACCTGCCGCTGCACGACCAGATCCAGACCTATGCCATGGTGCGCAAGTTCGACATCCCCGTGAACCCGTCGAACACGCCGTACTTCAAGCTGTTCAAGCAGCCCGGTGCGCGCCAGGCTGCGGTGGCCGGCGCGCAATAGGCTCAGTGTGTCGCAGCCGGCTGCGGCCGGTTGACCTCCACCGTGACGTGGACCAGTTCCTCATGCACGCCAAGCAACTGGCGCACGGCATCGGGGTCCACGCCTGCGGGCGCGTCCAGTGCCACGATGCAGGCGTAGCGCGCCTTGCCCACGCGCCAGACATGCAGGTCGGAGATCTGCGCGGCAAACGGCGCCTGGGCGATGGCCTCACGCACCTCGCTGACCACGGGGGCGTGCATCTCGGCGTCCAGCAGCACGCGGCTGCTGTCGCGCAGCAGGCCCATGGCCCATGCCGCCACCAGCACGGCGCCGGCCAGGCCCATGGCCGGGTCCAGCCATCCCAGGCCCCAGGCCATGCCGCCGAACAGGGCGGCGATGGCCATCACCGAGGTGGCGGCATCGGCCAGCACATGCAGGTAGGCCGAGCGCAGGTTGAGATCGCTGTGGTCGCCATGGTCGCCGTGATGGCGGTCGCCCGCGTGGCCGCCGTGCGCATGCCTGCCGTGCCCGTGGTGATGTCCGTGGTCGTGACCGTGACCGTGACCGTGACCATGGTGATGCCCGTGCCCGCCCTTCAGCAGCCAGGCGCAGACAAGGTTGACCAGCAGGCCCAGCGCGGCCACGCCCAGTGCCTGCTCGTAATGGATGGGCGAGGGCGAGAACAGGCGCTGCACCGACTGCCAGGCCATGCCGCCCGCCACCAGCAGCAGCAAGATGGCGCTGGTGTAGCCGGCCAGCACCTCGATCTTCCAGGTGCCGAAGGCAAAGCGCGTATCTCCCGCCAATCTGCGCGCGGCCGCATAGGCGCCAGCTGAGAGCCCCAGCGCCAGCGCGTGCGATCCCATGTGCCAGCCATCGGCCAGCAGCGCCATGGAGTTGAATCCGTACCCGCCTGCGATCTCCCCGACCATCATGGCCGCCGTCAGCCCCGCAGCCAGCATGGCACGGCGCTCGCCCAGCGGGTTGCCTTCGTCGAAACGGTGTGAATGCTGCCTGGGGCTGGCGCCGCCAGCGGTCGAGAGGGATGGAATGCTGCGCATGCAGATACTGTACCCCAGTATATGCAGGCGCCTAGAATGGCCATCATGGCACATACGATTCAGAACAAGAAGCGCTTGCTCACGCGCATCCGCCGCATCCAGGGCCAGGCCCAGGCGCTGGAGCGCGCGCTCGAGGCCGAGCACGACTGCGCGGCCATCCTCCAGCAACTGGCAGCCGTGCGCGGCGCCGTCAACGGCATGATCTTCGAGGTGCTCGAGGGCCATGTGCGCACCCATCTGGCCGATGGCACGGCCGGCGGCCAGGCCCGTGATGACGACGTGGACCTTGTGCTGTCGGTGATGCGCTCGTACATGAAGTGATTGATGAAGTGATGGCCGGCCCTGCGGATTGGCGCTCTCGGCGCGGTTTCCTGCTCTCATTTTTTGCAAACAGTGACCCCTGAAAACCGCCCATCTCGGACACGGCGCCCCATTCGCAGCGGACAATCGTCGGGCCAGGAATATGACGGGATTTCGACAGTTCCCGCCGCCTGCTGGCCAGCCAAGGACTACCGCGCATGACAGAAGACCCCCGCCGAGATTCCCCCGCAGATGCCGCCCCCGCCGCCGCGCAGGCGCCGCAGACGGCCCCGCAGCTGCGCATCGGCACCGTCGCCAAGCTCAATCTCGCCGACTTCCAGAACGCCGTGCCCGCGCTGCTGGAGCTGGCCATCGTCAACGAGGGCGAACTGCCGCTGCAGGCGCTGAGCCTGCACCTGGCCTCGGAGCCTGCCTTCATCAAGCCGCGCACCTGGCGCCTGGAGTCGGTGGCCGCGCACAGCACCTATGCGCTGACCGACCTGGATGTGGCGCTGGACGGCGCCTTGCTCTCGCGCCTGACCGAGGCCGAGCCTGCCGTGCTGCGGCTGGAGCTGCGCAGCGGCCAGCCGGCACAGACGGTGCTGGCCCGGCACGAACACCCGCTGGAACTGCTGGCACGCAACCAGTGGGGCGGCCTGGGGCATTTGCCCGAGATGGTGGCGGCCTTCGTGCAACCCAACGATCCGGCCGTGGACCGCATCCTCAAGGGCGCGGCGCAGGCGCTGGAGGCGGCGGGCAAGTCCGGCGCCATCAACGGCTATGAGCAGGGGCCGCAGCGCGCCTGGGAACTGGCCTCGGCCATCTGGACTTCCGTGCTCCAGAAGAAACTCAACTACGCGCTGCCGCCGGCCAGCTTCGAGCATGCGGGCCAGAAGATACGCGGCGCGTCCCAGGTGCTGGATGCGGGCCTGGCCACCTGCCTGGACCTGACGCTGCTGTTCGCCTCCTGCCTGGAGCAGGCGCACCTGAACCCGCTGCTGGTCTTCACGCGCGGCCATGCCTTCGTGGGCCTGTGGCTGGGCAGGCAGGAATTCTCGACCGCCGTGGTCGATGACATCACGGCCGTGCGCAAGCGGCTCAAGCTGCAGGAGCTGGTGGTCTTCGAGACCACGCTGGCCGCGCAAGGCCAGGCCGTGGCCTTCAGCCAGGCCATTGCCCAGGGCGCGCGCCAGCTGGCCGAAGAGCATGAGGACCAGTTCGAGCTGCTGGTGGACGTTCGGCGCGCACGCATGCAGCGCATCCGCCCGCTGGCGCTGGCCCAGCCGCAGGACGCCGCGCCCGAGGCCGGCGAAGGACAGGCCGAGCCACGGCTCACCGTGGAGCCGCCGCCCGAACTCCTGGCGCAGGCGCAGACACGCGAAGTGCCCACCTCCCAGCTCGATCCCAAGGACAGGCTGGCGCGCTGGCAGCGCCGGCTGCTGGACCTGTCGCTGCGCAATGCGCTGCTCAACTTCAAGCCCGGCAAGAAATCGCTGCTGCTGCAGGTGGCCGCGCCCGCGCTGGAGGACACGCTGGCCCGGGGCCAGGTGCTCAAGCTGCTGCCCAGCCCCGAGCTCATGCAGGGCAAGGACCCGCGCAGCCAGCCATTGCACGAGGCGCGCAGCCTGGAAGACCTGCGCGGCGCGCACGCCGAAGAGGCGCTGCAGCGGCGCGAGGTCTTCATCGACCTGGAGCCGCTGGAGCTGGACAGCCGCTTTGTGGAGCTGTTCCGCGGCGCGCGCAACGCGCTGCAGGAAGGCGGCGCCAACACCTTGTTCGTGGCCCTGGGCTTTCTGGTCTGGAGCCGGCCCGACAAGCCCGATGTGCGCGTGCGCGCGCCGCTGATCCTGCTGCCCGTCACGCTGGAGCGCAAGAGCGCGCGCTCTGGCTTCACGCTGCAGGCGCATGAGGACGAGCCGCGCTTCAACCCCACGCTGGTCGAGATGCTGCGCCAGGACTTCCAGCTGGAGCTGGGCGTGCCCGCAGGCGACCTGCCGCGCGACGAGGCCGGACTGGACATCACCGGCATCTGGGCCCGCGTGCGCGAGGCGATCAAGGACGTGCGCGGCTGGGAGGTCAGCGAGGACGTGGTGCTGTCCATGTTCTCCTTCGCCAAATACCTGATGTGGAAGGACCTGGCCGAGCGCGCCGACCAGCTGCGCAGCTCGCCCGTGGTCGCCCACCTGATCGACACACCGCGCGAGCCCTATCGCTCGGAGATCGCCTTTCCCGACACGCGGCGGCTGGACCAGGAGTTCGCGCCGCAGCAGGTCTTCAGCCCGCTGCCGGCCGATTCATCGCAGCTGTCGGCCGTGATGGCCGCTGCGCGCGGCAAGGACTTCGTGCTCATCGGCCCGCCGGGCACGGGCAAGAGCCAGACCATTGCCAACCTGATCGCGCAGTGCCTGGCCGAGGACAAGCGCGTGCTCTTCGTGGCCGAGAAAATCGCCGCGCTGGACGTGGTCTACCGCCGCCTGCGCGAAGTGGGCCTGGGCGAGTTCTGCCTGGAGCTGCACTCCAACAAGAGCCGCAAGCTCGACGTGCTGGGCCAGCTGCAGAAATCCTGGGACTCGCATGGCCAGGTGGATGCCGAGGACTGGGCTGCCAAGGCGGCCCGGCTGGGCCGGCTGCGCGAGCAGTTGTCGGCCTATGTGGAGCGCCTGCACCGGCGCCACGCCAACGGCTGGACCATCTACCGCGCCATTGGCGCCGTGGCCGGTGGCCAGGCGCTGCCGCGCCTGGGATTTCACTGGCCCACGCCCCAGGCCCATGACGAAGCGGGCCTGGCCCTTTTGCGCGAGACTGCGGGCCGCCTGCAGGCCAATGCCCAGGCCGTTGGCGCGCAGCATCTGAAGGACGGGCCGCTGGCCACGGTGCAGGCCAGCGACTGGTCCGTGCGCTGGCAGCAGCAGATGGTGGATGCCGCCCAGGCCCTGCACGATGCAGGCCAGGGCTTTGCCGAGGCGGCGCAGCAGCTGGGCCGGCTGCTGCGCATCGAGTGGCCGGCGCTGGGACGCCAGGCGCGTTCGGCCCTGGGCGTGATCGCCCGGGCGCTGCCGACGGCCGCAGGCCGCAACCTGGCTTTCTGCGTGCTGCCTGACGGCGCGCGCATGGGCGAATCCCTGCAATCGGGCCTGCAGCTGCTGGCGCAGCACGGTGATCTGTCCGCACAGATGCTGGCGCCCTACGCGG
>NZ_JTKZ01000340.1:0-24334 GCF_000799035.1 Delftia sp. ZNC0008 | reverse complement strand
CCGCGTCTATGCAGCCGGCGGCCCCCTGGACCGCACGGCGCGTCCTCTGGTCGAGGCCAGCTCCGCGAAGCTGGGGGCCATCCACATTCTTTACGTGCCGGGCGAAGGCGGCGCCAAGGGCTCGAACATGGTGGCCCAGGCCACGGCCCAGGACCGCTTGCTGCTGATGGGCGCGGCCGCCACGCACGCCGTGCTGCCCTGGCTGCAGCCCCAGCTGGGCTACGACCCGCTGCGCGACTTCCAGCCGCTGGTGCTGGTGGCGCGCATGCCCAATGTGCTGGTGATGCGCAGCGATCTGGCGCGCCAGTGGCGCATACGCACGGCGCTGGACCTGCAGCGCTTTCTTGCCAAGCACCGCCAGCCGCTGCGCTATGCCTCGGGCGGGCCGGGCAGCAGCGGGCACCTGTCGGGCGAGATGTACCAGATGCTCACGCGGCTGCCGCTGCTGCATCTGCCGTTTGGCGGAACGCAGCCGGCGCTGTCGGCCCTGCTCGACGGATCGGCCGATCTGCTGTTCGACAGCCTGGCGTCCTCGCTGCCGCACATCCGTGCAGGCCGGCTGCAGGCCCTGGCCGTGACCACGCTGGAACGCGTGCCGCTGCTGCCCGAGGTGCCCAGCCTCAACGACACGGTACCGGGCTTCAACCTCGCCAACTGGTTCGGCCTGTTCGCGCCTGCCGGCTGGCCCGCCGACCTGGCCCAGCGCCATGCCGCCGTGTTCTCGAAGGCCATGCGCAGCAGTCCGGTGCAGGAAACGCTGACCGCCATGGGCGTGCTGCCCGAAGACCTTCAGCTGCAGGAGTTCGCGCGCTTTGTGCGCTCCGAGCACAGCAAATACGGCCTGCTGGTGCAGGCCGCCCGAATCCGCCAGCTCTGAGCCGCGCAGGTGCCTTGCCTGCCCCCGGCCCGGGGCAGCAATGACAAGATCCCTGGAGAGCACCATGATGAGCACCGCAGCGACCCCCACCTCGTCCCACGTACCCGCCCACGCCCCCGGCGTGGCACCCGTGGTCTACGGTCAGGCCGACCGCCCGCCGCGCGGCGACTACAGCCGCGCCAGCGACGACTACACCTGCGCGCAGGACTACGACGCTTACACCGAGGCCGACCACGACACCTACCGGCGCCTGTACGAACGCCAGTCCGCCCTGCTGCCGGGACTGGCCAGCCAGCACTTCATCGACGCCCTGCCCTCGCTGGGCGCCAAGGACCGCATTCCGCGCTTCGAGGAAGTCAACGAGCGCCTGCGCCGCGGCACGGGCTGGGAGATCGTCGGCGTGCCGGGCCTGATTCCCGAGGTGCCCTTCTTCTCGCTGCTGGCCAACCGCAAATTCCCGGTCACGGACTGGATCCGCAAGCCCGAGGAGTTCGAGTACATCGTCGAGCCCGATGTCTTCCATGACCTCTTCGGCCATGTGCCGCTGCTGTTCAACCCCGTCATCGCCGACTATATCCAGGCCTATGGCCAGGGCGGGCTCAAGGCCGCCGAGCTGGGCGCCTGCGAGATGCTGTCGCGCCTGTACTGGTACACCATCGAGTTCGGGCTGATCCGCGAGCAGGGCGGCCTGCGCGCCTACGGCGCGGGCATTCTGAGTTCTTCGGGCGAGCTCAACTACTCGGTGCGCAGCCCCGAGCCGCAGCGCCTGCCGCTGTCGCTGGAGCGCGCCATGCGCACGCTCTACAAGATCGACACCTACCAGCACACCTACTTCGTGATCGACGACCTGCAGCAGCTGTTCGACCTCACGGCCGCCGATTTCGAGCCGCTGTACCGCCAGCTGCGCGATCAGCCGACCATCGCGGCCGATGCGCTGCTGCCCGGTGAAGTGGCCCTGCAGACTTCCGCGTCCTGAAGCCGCTCGCGCAGCTCCAGGCAAAAGCGCCAGACGCGCTCGTCGAACACCAGCTGCACATGGGCCACATCGTCCAGGCGGTGCGCGTGCTGCCCTGGCAGCGTGGCCACGGGGAAGGGAAAGACGATGTTGTCGCAGCAGCTCCACCAGCAGCTGAAGGCCACCTCGGGCGGCGGCGGCCCCAGGCGCTGCAGCCAGGGACTGTCCTCGCGCATCTGAAGCGCCGGCAGGCCCTGGGCGAAGCGCGCCATCCAGGTGCCGCGGTGCGGCGTGGCCAGGGTCACCACATGGGCAGCCAGTTGCCGGCGCTCCTGCGCGGACAACCGGCCCAGCCAGGCACGCACCACCAGTCCGCCCATGCTGTGGGCCACGATCAGCGGCGCCCGCCCCGTGGCCTGGACCATGCGGCGTGCGCAGGCATCGAGGTCGGCCACCATGGCGTCGATGGATGCGCCGTGCGCCGGCTCCAGCGTCATGGCCGCGCAGGCAATGCCGCGTTCCTTGAGCCGCCGCAGCCATGGCGCCCAGACCGCGCGATTGCAGAAGAAGCCGTGGACCAGCACCATGCCGACCTGGCCTGTGACCGGGCTTGAGTTTTGTCCTGCGGCCGGGTCACCTGGCCAGCCATCGGCCTCGGCATGGACCCGGAAGGGCAGGCGCCAGCCAAACACCTGCACGGCCAATGCCCACTCGGCGAGCCAGGCTGCCGCCACCGTGCGCCAGGCGGGCACGGATGCGCCGGCCTTGCGCACCACGCGGCGCATCAACACCATCTGCAGGCCCAGATGCAGGCCCGGCCAGCACAGGCCCGGCAGCGCTCCTGCCAGCGCCAGCCCGCGCGATTCCGGCCACCACCATGCCAGCCAGGCCATGGCGCCGGCCAGCGTGCCCAGCGCCACCATTTGCAGAATGCGTGCGTTCACGGCAGCCCGCCCTCCCTGAAAAAACGCCAACGTAGCACAGAGCGGCCGCACTTTCTCGGGGACGCCGGCCCCTGCCTAGGACAACCCCGCGTAGACCGCAAAGCACCCGCCTGACCAGAATCAGCCGCAGCGGTGGCCGGCCGACCGGCGCCTGCCCCTTTGCCGTTCCCCTGTCTCACCAGCAACCCAAGGTACCCTGCATGGACGCTGCGCCCTGGCTCAAGAACTATCCCGCCGATGTGCCCCACGAGGTGCATCCCGAGCAATACCGCTCGCTCACACACCTGCTGGAGGAGGCCTTCACCCAGCATGCGGACCTGCCCTTTTCGGTCTGCATGGACCGCTGGATGAGCTACCGCGAGCTGGACCAGCTGTCCACCCGCCTGGGCGCCTGGCTGCAGGGACTGGGTCTGGAGCCCGATGCGCGCGTGGCCATCATGCTGCCCAATGTGCCGCAGTTCGCCGTGAGCATGGCGGCCGTGCTGCGCGCCGGCTACACCTGCGTCAACGTCAATCCGCTGTACACCCCGCGCGAGCTGGAGCACCAGCTCAAGGACTCGGGCGCCACGGCCATCATCATCCTGGAGAACTTCGCCCACACCCTGGCCGACGTGATCGAGCGCAGCGCCATACGCCATGTCTGCGTCACGGCCATGGGCGATCTGCTGGGCGGCATATATGGCAGCTGGATCACCTTCGCCGTGCGCCACCTGGCCAAGATGGTGCCGGCCTACAGCCTGCCGCTGGACGGCGAGGGCGGCACGGTGCGCGAGGTCACGACCTTTTCCCAGGCGCTGGCGCGCGGCGCCCAGAAAGAGCTGCGCCCCAGCCAGGCGGGACTGGATTCGGTGGCCTTCCTGCAATACACGGGCGGCACCACCGGGCTGTCCAAGGGTGCCGTGCTCACCCACCGCTGCATCGTGGCCGCCACGCTGCAGGCGCATGCCTGGTTCACGCCGGCCCTGCACGGGCGCGTCAGCGCGCAGGACACGCACATCATCGCGGCGCTGCCGCTGTACCACATCTTCGCCCTCACGGTGAGCCTGTTCGCCATGCGCATGGGGGCCAGCCTGAGCCTGATCCCCAATCCGCGCGACATCCCCAAGTTCGTCAAGGTGCTGCAGAAACGGCCCTTCCACATCCTGCCGGCCGTCAACACCCTGTTCAACGCCCTGCTCAACAACGCCCAGTTCCGCGAGCTGGACTTCTCGCAGCTGCGCGTGTCGCAGGCCGGAGGCATGGCCGCCAGCGAGGGCACGGCGCGCCAGTGGCAGCAGGTCACGGGCAGCGTGATGATCGAGGGCTGGGGCATGAGCGAGACCTGCGCCATCGGCACCAACAACCCCGTCACCGCCACCGCCTTCAGCGGCACCATCGGCCTGCCGCTGCCGGGCATCTCCATCGCCATCAAGGACGACGAAGGCCGCGATCTGCCCATGGGAGAGGCCGGCGAGCTGTGCATCAAGGGCCCCAACGTCATGCGCGGCTACTACAACCAGCCTGACGAGACCGCCAAGGCCTTCACGGCCGACGGCTACATGCGTACCGGCGACATCGGCGTGATGGACCAGGAAGGCTTCACCCGCATCATTGACCGCAAGAAGGACATGATGGTGGTCAGCGGCTTCAACGTCTATCCGAACGAGCTGGAGAACGTGATCTCCATGTGCCCCGGCGTGCTCGAATGCGCGGCCGTGGGCGTGGCTGACGAGCGCCAGGGCGAGGCCATCAAGGTCTACGTGGTGCGCAGCGACCCGGCGCTGACCGAGGACCAGGTCATGCGCTTTTGCCATGACCAGCTCACCGGCTACAAGCGCCCGCGGCAGGTGGAGTTCCGCGACGAACTGCCCAAGACCAATGTAGGCAAGATCCTCAGGCGCGCCCTGCGCGATCCCGCCTGAAATCCGGACAGCCGCAGCTGTAGCCCACGCGTCAGCCGTGGCTGCCTGCGGCTGTTAGCCTTGGGAAAGGCTTCTCCCCTCATGACCTCCTTCGCCCCCACAAGCGCCACCGCTGCGCTGCCCTGCGGCATGACCGTGCTGGAGCGCGGCTGGCTGTCGGCCAACAACATCGTCTTCGCGGCCGACCCTGCCGATCCGCAGGACGACGGCGCAGCCGTGGTCGATACCGGCTACGTCAGCCATGCCGATCAGACCGTGCTGCTGGTCGAGCAGACGCTGGCTGGCCAGCCGCTGGCGCGCATCCTCAACACCCATCTGCACAGCGACCACTGCGGCGGCAATGCCGCACTGCAGGCGCGCTGGCCGCAGGCCCGGACCTATGTCGCGCCGGGGCAGGCCGAATTCGTGCGCCACTGGAATCCCGAGGCGCTGAGCTACACCCCCACCGGCCAGGAATGCCCGCCATTTGCGCTGACCGGCGTACTGCAGCCCGGCGCCAGCGTGCGGCTGGCCGGGCGCGACTGGCAGATCCATGCCGCGCCGGGGCATGACCCGCACTCCATCATCCTGTTCGAGCCCGCCAGCCGCACACTGATCTCGGCCGATGCGCTCTGGGAAAACGGCTTCGGCGTGGTGTTTCCCGAAATCGAGGGCCTGCAGGCCTTCGAGGAAGTGGCCGCCACGCTGGATGTGATCGAGGCCCTGGCACCGCTCACCATCGTCCCCGGCCACGGCGGCGTTTTCACGGGCGTGGCCGCGGCGCTGGACACGGCGCGCCGCCGCCTGGACGGCTTTGTGCGCGCCCCCGAGCGCCATGCCCTCTACGCGGCCAAGGTGCTGCTCAAGTACCGGCTGCTGGACTGGCAGCGCGTGCGCACCACTGAACTGCTGGCCTGGCTGGACGCCACGCCCTACTTCGGCATGCTGCATACAGGCTATTTCAGCCACGAGACCGCCGAGCACTGGAGCCGCACGCTGGTGGATGCGCTGGTGCAAGCGGGCGCGGCGCAGCGCGAGGGCGAATGGGTTCACAACGCCTGAACGAAACAGATCCGCGATAGGCGCAAACCACGCCAATCACATCACCGGCCGCAAGCACTGCGCAGCTGCGGCACCACGGGCAGCATCTTCATCGACCGCGTGCGCAACCTGGGCAGCCCGATGCGCGACACCTTCAACATCGAGGACATCGAGATCGTCAAGGGCGCCTCGGGTTCCGAGTACGGGCGCAGGCGCCCTGGCGCCCGCCAATCTCTACGATCCCGGCGTCAGCGATGCGATCACGGGCCAGGACATCCGCTATGCCGGCCAGATCAACGAAGGCCACACCAAGACCCTTGCGCTGTACGCCTTCATGGCCTGGGAGCTCAGCGCGAACCTGAGCCTGCAGCTGAACGTCTACAACCTCGCCAACCAGCGTTACATCGCCAGCCTGAACAGCGACGGCGCGCGCCACATCCCGGACGGGGCGCGCTCGGCCAGGCTGGTCGCCGCGCTGAAGTTCCGAGACAGGGCTGTTGCTGGGCGGCAACGGCCATCCATTCACTTATCAGATTATTCTTATATTTTTATTAGGAATCATTACCATTCTCAATCCAGGCAAAACTGCCTGATCCAGCCAGCACCGGCAAGCCAAGACAGCTCTCCAGCCGCCCGCGCAACGCCGGCCAGCAAGCCAGCATGTTCACTGCCCATCCCGCTTTCCGTTCAACCATGGCGAACTCCAACTCGTACATCAAAAGCCGCAAACACGACAGCGCTGGCCGCTCGCCGTCGGCCGGCATCATCGCTGCAGCCGCGGCCCTGGCCACCCTGGGCCTGCCGGCCGTGGCCCAGACACAGACGCCCAGCGCCAGGACCGCACCCAGCCTCAAGGAAGTGACCGTCGAAGGCTCGCGCAGCACCGGCTACGAACCCGCACAGGTCTCCTCCCCCAAGTTCACGCAGCCGCTGGTGGACACGACGCAGACCATCTCCGTCATCAAGGAGCAGGTGCTGCAGGAACAAGGCGCCACCACGCTGACCGAGGCGCTGCGCAACGTGCCCGGCGCCGGCACCTTCTACGCGGGCGAGAACGGCAACACCAGCACGGGTGATGCCATCTACATGCGCGGCTTCGACACCTCCAACAGCATCTATGTGGACGGCGTGCGCGACGTGGGCTCCATCTCGCGCGACGTGTTCAACACCGAGCAGGTGGAAGTCACCAAGGGCCCCGCCAGCACCGACTACGGCCGCAGCGCGCCCACCGGCGCCATCAACATGGTCACCAAGCAGCCCAGCCTGGCCGACAGCTTCGGCGCCTCGCTGGGCGCGGGTTCGGGCAGCTACAAGCGCTCCACCGTGGACTGGAACAAGAGCCTGACCGGCATGGGCGGCGCGGCCTTCCGGCTCAACGCCATGGTGCAGGACGCCGGCGTCGCCGGCCGCGACCGCGTGGCCAATGACCGCTGGGGCATCGCACCGTCGTTCGCCTTCGGACTGAACACCGACACGCGCACCTACCTGAACGTGCTGCACGTCAAGCAAAGCAATGTGCCGGACGGCGGTGTGCCCACCATCGGCCTGCCCGGCTACAGCAACACCGATGCGCGCCTGAACGCGGGCCGCCCCGTGGACCCCAGCCGCTTCTACGGCACCAGCGCCGACCACGACGACGTGACGGCCGACATGGTCACGCTGCGCGTGGAGCACGACTTCACGCCCGACACCACGCTGCGCAACACCACGCGCTGGGGCCGCACCAAGCAGGACTACCTGCTCACGGCCTTCATGACGCTGTCCAGCAACAACAGCAGCAATCCCGCCGACTGGACCGTGTCACGCAGCCTGCCGACCTTCAAGAACCAGGTCAACGACATCGTCACCAACCAGACCAACCTGACGACCAAGCTGGCGACAGGCAGCGTGCGGCACGAGCTGAGCACCGGGGTGGAGATCACGCGCGAAAAGCAGAGCAACTACGGCACGGGCACCACGGGCGCCTGGCCCAATGCCAGCCTCTATGACCCGCAGGTGCCCAGCTCCGGCCTGAACTGGTCGCGCAACGGCGCCGACAGCAAGGGCTCGACCGACACCTTTGCGCTGTACGCCTTCGACACGCTCAAGTTCAACGAGCAATGGCAGGCCAACGCCGGCCTGCGCCTGGACCGCTACAAGACGCAGTACGACGCACGCGCCGTCTGCGGCGGCCGCAGCGGCCCGGCCTGCGGCAGCAATCCTGCAGGCACCGTGCTGCCCAGCGCCGTGGGCCTGGAGGCCTCCGACACCCTGCTGAGCTGGAAGGTCGGCGGCCTCTACAAGCCCGCGCCCAATGGCAGCGTGTACGTGAACTACGCCCTGTCGCAACAGCCACCGGGCGGTGCCAACTTCACCCTGTCCACGACCGCCAACAACGCCAACAACCCCAACATGGACCCGCAAAAGGCCAAGACCGCCGAACTGGGAACCAAGTGGGAGCTGATGGACAAGCGCCTGCTGCTGACAGGCGCGCTGTTCCGCACCGAGATCACCAACGAGATCGTCACCAACCCTGACGGCACCGTGGGACAGACCGGCAAGAAGATCGTGCAGGGCCTGGAGCTGGGCGCCACGGGCCAGATCACACCCGCCTGGGGCGTGACTGCCGGCTACACGCTGCAGGACACCAAGGTGGACACGGGCGCCACCGTGGCGCAGGACGGCTCCAGCGGCCTGACCTATACGCCCAAGAACGCCTTCTCACTGTGGACCAGCTACCAGTTCCCGTTCGGCCTGACGCTGGCTGGCGGGGCGCGCTACTCGGGCGGACTCAAGCGTGGCACCGACGGCGCCGTGGGCACGCCCAACTTCACCGATGCCTACTGGGTCTTCGATGCCATGGCCAGCTACCGCATCAACAAGAACGCCGACATCCAGCTGAACTTCTACAACCTGTTCGACAAGGAGTATGTGGGCGCCATCAACAAGAGCGGCTACCGCTATTTCCCGGGCACGCCGCGCTCCGTGCGCGTGTCCGCGAACTTCCGCTTCTGAGTGAATGCAAGACGGGCCGCCGCACCGGCCTAGCCGCGCGCAGAGCGCCGACAATCCCAGTACCGCCCCGGCCCCGCCGGGGCTTTTTCCATGCGAGGAGGATCCGCACCATGATGCTGCACATTCCCGACGTGCTCACGCGCCAGCAGGTCACTGCGATCCGCACAGCCATCGACGCCGCCGACTGGGTGGATGGCCGTGCCACGGCGGGCAGCCAGGGCGCCCGGGTCAAGCGCAACCGCCAGTTGCCCGAAGACTCGCCCGTGGCACTGGAGCAGGGCCGCACCATCGAGCAGGCGCTGGCGGCCAATGCGCTGTACTTCAGTGCCGCCCTGCCCGCACGCACCATGTTGCCGCTGTTCAACCGCTATGCGGACAGTGAAACCTATGGCCTGCACGTGGACGGTGCGGCGCGGCGCCTGCCAGGCGCGCAGCAGTGGATGCGCACCGATGTGTCCTGCACCCTCTTCCTCTGCGATCCCGAGGACTACGACGGCGGCGAGCTGGTCGTGGTGGACACCTACGGCACGCACGAGGTCAAGCTGCCGGCCGGCGACCTGATCCTCTACCCCTCCACCAGCCTGCACCGCGTGGAGCCCGTCACCCGGGGCGAGCGCGTGTGCGCCTTCTTCTGGGCGCAAAGCATGGTGCGCGACGACACACGCCGGGCCATGCTGTTCGAGATGGACCAGACCATCCAGCGCCTGCGCGAAAAACTGGGCGAGACCGATGAAACCCTCAGCCTCGCGGGCCAATATCACAACCTGCTGCGCATGTGGGCCGAGACCTGAGGGATCGGATCGCTTCAGGGCTTGTGCTTTTCCGCGCAGCCGATCAGGTGGTTGTAGCTGTTGGACATGCACTGGTACATGGCCTTGGAGCGGCCCGTGGCGGCCTGACAGTCGGCCACGGTGGCGTGCGTGCGCGCCTCGCGGAACTTGCCCGCGGTCGCATCGAACTGCGCCTGCGTGATGTAGCCGCCCTTGAGGTTCTTCTGGCCGTTCTCGACCATGGTGTCCACCTGGCTGCGGATGTTGTCCACGGCGGCTGCGCAGTTCAGCGGCACCTCCTTGGAATCGACCTTGCTCAGGCCCTTGGCCACGCCGTCCGCCAGCTCGCGCACCTGCTTGGGCAGCTTCTTCGTGCCGTCGGGATTGCGCTCTTCGCCAAACCGGCCCGAGCCTGCGCCCGAGCTGCCATTGGGCGAGACCTTGATCTGGCCGGCATCGGCCTGGTCGACGGGTAGCTGCGAACCATAGTGCGTGCGCCCTTCGGCATCCACCCATTTGTAGACGGGCTGCGCCGCCGCCGTGCACGCCCATGCAAGACCCAGCGCGACCCAGGCCGCGCGGCTCCCTGTTGTTGTCATTCTTGAAACCCCTGCGGTATCCGGGGCCGCGGCATGCGGCCCGCCAGTCGGTAACCAAGTGTAGCGCCGACAGGCATCGCCGCACCCCGCAGGAATGTCAAGTGCGGCTCAGGGCAGATCCTTGCTGGGGTCGGGCGTGGCCGCATCACGCGGACCAATGGTGCCCAGGCGGCTCTTGAGCGACTGGGGCTGGCCCGTGATCAGCGCCGCGTAGTTGGTGGTGTTGGACAGCACCTTCTTCACATAGTCGCGCGTCTCGGTGAAGGGCACGTTCTCGGCCCAGATGGCGGCGTCGAGCACCGGGCCGTTGCGCCAGTTGCGCGGGCGGCCGGGGCCGGCGTTGTAGCCGGCCGCAGCCAGCGCCATGGAGCCGTCGAAATCGTCCAGCGCCAGCTTCAGATAGGCGGTGCCTATGGTGATATTCACATCGCGGTCATTGATCATGGACGGGGAAAAGTCCGTCATGCCGATCTTGCGCGCCGTCCAGCGGGCCGTGGCCGGCATGACCTGCATCAGGCCCGAGGCGCCTACGCCCGAGCGCGCATCCATGATGAAGCGGCTTTCCTGGCGGATCAGTCCATAGACGTAGGCCGGGTCCAGGCCGATGGAGCGCGAGCGCGCCAGCACCGTGTCGTGGAAGGGCATGGGAAAGCGCTGGCTCCAGTCGGCAAAGCTGCGGGTGCGCTCGCTGGTGTTGATGCAGCGGTCCCAGACCTGCTGCTGGCAGGCCAGGTCGGCGGCGGCCAGCAGTTCGCGGTCGTTCATGCCGCCGGCCTGGTGCAGGTTGGTGGCGTAGTTCCATTCACGCACGCCTTCGCTGCGCAAGCCGTTCTGGATGGCGTAGAGGCCGCGCACCAGGCTGGGGTTGGCGCGGGCGGCGGCCTTCTCCTGTGCCGTGGGCGGCGCAGGCGGCGGTGGGGCCGTCACGCGCTGGCCGATGTCCTCCAGCGCCAGCTGCTCGTAGAAACTGCCGGGGCCGGCCATGTCCTCCAGCAGCTGGCGCGCCTCGGAGCGCTCCTGCTCGCTGGGGCGGCCCGACAGCAGGGCGCGGGCCTTCCAGTAGGTCCATGTGTGTTCGGTGCGCTCAGGCCCCATGGCGTCGATGGCGCGGCGCACCGTGCGCCAGTCGCCTGCACGCAACGCGGCACGCACCTTCCAACCCAGCAGTTCGTCGCTGAGATCGCCGTCCTTGCGCACCTTGCCGAAATAGGCCGCAGCCTCGGGCTGCAGCTTGAGCGCGGCCTGCTTGCCGATCACGCCCCAGGCCCAGTTGTTCTCCTCGGCCGTCAGCCGGGCACCCCAGCCGCCTTCCAGCTGGGTGGCCGCCGCCGCCGGGTCGCTGGACGCCATGCGGATCAGCGCCAGCAGCGCCAGTTCCTTGGGCACGGCACCGCGCACGCGCGTCTGCCCGGCAAGGTATTTCGCCGGCGAGGCGAATACCTGCGCCACCTGGGGCAGGGCCTCGGGCGCGACGATGGCCACGGCATCGCGCGTGGCCTTCTGGCGATTGGCCTCGGCCGACTGGCGTGCCTTGCGCCAGACTTCGAGCTCGCTGATCTGCTTGGCTGCGTACAGCTCGCCGGCAGCATAGGTGCAGCCGTCGTCGGCGTCGCGCTGGGCCCACCACAGGTCGCGGACCTGCTGGCCAAGATTGGCGGCAGGCTGGCCCTTGAGGTTGTCGATCAGCAGGGCATAGCAGTTGACGGAACGGTCATCGCGCATGCGAAACGCCCCGTGCACCTGATCGAACATGCCCCAGTCGCGCCGCTGCCCCAGCAGCAGCAGCCAGTCATTGCGCAGCCGGTCTTCCTGGTAGGTGCCGGGCCAGCGCTTGAAAAACCCCAGAATCTCGTCGGCACTGGCTTCTTCGAGCCGGGCCTTGAGTTCCCAATAGGCGGCCCAAGGTTCGAGCACATGGCCACGCGCAGAAGGCAGCAGCTGCGTGAGCTTGGCCTTGTCGCCCTTGCGAAAGGCCTGCTGCATTTCCAGCAGGACGTCGTCGCCACGGTTTTGCGCCAGCGCAGGCGTGGCTGCGGTGGTCCAGAGGGAAGCCGCCAGAAGCGGTGTCAAAATCTTCAGCCAGTGCATGGAGGAAATTATCTGATGGACAAAGCAGCCCTGCGCCGCAGCTTGATAGACCAGCGCCTCAACCTTCCCGACCGATTGCAGCGCGCCGACGCGCTGCAGCAGGTCATGCGCTTTTGGCTGATACAGCGGCCCGACAGCATCATCGGCGCCTATTGGCCGATCAAGGGGGAGTTCGACCCGCTGCCAGCGCTTCACCGGTGGAAGGAAGATGGCGAGCTACAGGGTACCCCACAAAGACGCCGCATCGGATTGCCCGTGATCGACAAGCAGCGTAAGACACTCAGCTTTCACGCCTGGTACCCGGGCTGTCCCATGGAAGAGGATGCCTATGGCATCCCCAAGCCCAAGGACACCGAAACCCTCACCCCCACCCTGCTGTTCGTGCCCTGCGTGGGCTACGCGGCCGGTGGCTACCGCCTGGGCTATGGCGGCGGTTTCTACGACCGCACCCTGGCCGAGCTGCAGCCCAGGCCCTTCACCGTGGGCCTGGGCTACGGCTGCGGCTATGTGGACGAGTTCGAGCCCGAGCCGCATGACCTGCCCCTGGACGCCATCTTGAACGACCACGGAGTCGTCTGGCCGGTGTAGAACAAGCACCCCCTGAGGCGCTGCACGCCTTCCCCCTCTCTGCCCGCTTCGCGGGGGAGGGGGACGACACCCTCACTGCGGGGCGGCCCTTGCTCGGTGTCCCTCGCTTTTGGCCGCGCCGGTTTCTAGCGCTGTGCTTCTTTAGTTTGCTGTCTCGCGCTGCGCCTGCCATTGATGCCAGCCGCGGGCTCGCAGGTCGCAGGCGGGGCAGGTTCCGCAGCCGTAGCCCCAGTCGTGCAGCGTCTCGCGCGTGCCCTGGTAGCAGGTGTGGGTGTCGCGCTGGATGAGGTCCACCAGGGTGTCGCCACCCAGGTCGTGGGCCATTTGCCAGGTCTGGGCCTTGTCTATCCACATAAGCGGGGTTTCGATGCGCAGGCGCCGCTCCAGGCCCAGGTTCAGGGCGAGCTGCATGGCCTTCATGGTGTCGTCACGGCAGTCGGGGTAGCCGGAGTAGTCGGTTTCGCAGACGCCGGTGACGATGACCGACAGGCCGCGACGGTAGGCCAGCGCGCCGGCCAGGGTCAGGAACAGCAGGTTGCGGCCGGGCACGAAGGTGTTGGGCAGGCCGTCGGCCTGCATGGCGAAGGCCACGTCCTCGGTCAGGGAGGAGCCGCCGATCTGCTGCAGCACGTCCAGCGAGAGAACATGGTCGTCACCCAGGCGCGGTGCCCATTCGGGAAAGTCCCTGGCCAGCCGCTCGCGCACCTGCTGGCGCACCTGCATTTCCACGCTGTGGCGCTGGCCGTAGTCGAAACCCAGGGTCTCGACGCGCTCGTACATCGACAGTGCCTGCGCCAGGCAGGTGGTCGAATCCTGGCCGCCGGAAAACAGGACCAGCGCAGCCGTGTGGCGCCCCGCTGGCGCCTGGGGGGAAGAGCTATCGTTTTGCATGGCACGCATTAGAGCGCGCCCAGGCAGCGCCCGGCTCCTACATGGGTTTTCCTGCCATGCTTGCTAAGCTGTAGGGCCTATCGCGGAGGTTGCGGCCATGCTCACGCTCTATATCGGCAACAAGAATTACTCATCCTGGTCCATGCGCCCCTGGGTGCTGATGCGCCAGGCCGGCATCGCTTTCGAAGAGGTCATGCTGCGCTTTGACAGCTTCGAGGAGCAGTCCGCCTTCAAGCAGCGCGCCCGCGCGCTCTCGCCCTCGGGCCGCGTGCCCGTGCTCATGGATGAAGGCATGGCCATCTGGGACAGCCTGGCCATCTGCGAGTACCTGGCCGAGAAATTCCCTGAAAAGCACTTGTGGCCCACGCTGGCCCTGAACCGCGCCCGCGCGCGCAGCCTCTGCGCTGAGATGCACAGCGGCTTCGGCGCCCTGCGCTCGCTGTGCCCGATGAACATCGAGGCCCAGCTGCCCGAGGTCGGCGCGCGGCTATGGGCAGAGAACGTCGCACTGCGCGACGATGTCCAGCACCTGTCCGAGCTGTGGCAGCCGCTGCTGTCCACGGCCAGCGGCCCCATGCTGTATGACCAGTTCAGCATCGTCGATGCCTTTTTCGCGCCCATGTGCATGCGCCTGACGACCTACGAGCTGCCGCTGGCCCCGGCCATCGACGCCTACGTGCGCCGCGTGCGCGCCTTGCCGGGCGTGCAGGACTGGGTGCAGGGCGCACTGGCCGAGCACGATTTCCGGCCGTTCGAGGAGCCCTACCGCAGCGCGCCTGCGGCCGGCTGAGCGGCGCACCAGCAAAAGTCGGAGCACTGCTGCGCTGGGGTGGGCGCGGCCTGCGCAATGCCGCGGTTGCGGAGCCAGTGCAGCGGCCGTCCGGCTGGCGCTGCTTGAGTTCGTCTCCAGAAAGAATCAGGAAGAAAGCATGCGCTCGGCACTCCATCGGTGCGTGGAGGCAGCCCGCCATCATGTCACCGCCAAGGCCCTACCATTGCGGCATGAGCGAATTTCAGGTGTACATGGTGGGCGGCGCAGTGCGCGACCGTCTTTTGGGGCGGGCCGTGCATGACCGCGACTGGGTGGTGGTCGGCGCCACGCCCGAACAAATGTCCGCGCGCGGCTTTCTGCCAGTGGGGCGGGACTTCCCGGTCTTCCTCCATCCCGAGACGCACGAGGAATACGCGCTGGCGCGTACCGAGCGCAAGAGCGGCCTGGGGTACCGGGGTTTCGTCGTGCAGGCGGCGCCCGATGTCACGCTGGAGCAGGATCTGGCCCGGCGCGACCTGACCATCAATGCCATGGCCGCTCCTGCGGACTGGGATGGTGAAAGCGCCATCACCGACCCCTACCACGGCCAGGTCGATCTTCAGGCCCGGGTGCTGCGCCATGTGACCGGGGCCTTCCGCGAAGACCCGGTGCGCATCCTGCGCGTGGCGCGCTTCGCGGCACGTTTCCACGAATTCACGGTGGCGCCGGAAACCATGGCCCTGATGCGGGAGATGGTGGCCGCCGGCGAGGTGGATGCCCTGGTGCCCGAGCGCGTGTGGCAGGAGATCAGCCGTGGCCTCATGGAGCGCCGCCCCTCGCGCATGTTCGAGCTGCTGCGCGAGTGCGGTGCGCTGGCCGTGCTGCTGCCCGAGCTGGAGCGGCTGTGGGGCGTGCCCCAGCGCGCCGAGTACCACCCCGAGGTCGATACCGGCGTGCACGCCATGATGGTGCTGGACATGGCCGCACAGCTCGACGCCCCCCTGCCCGTGCGATACGCCTGCCTGGTGCACGACCTGGGCAAGGGAACGACGCCGGCCGATGTGCTGCCGCGCCACATAGGCCATGAGCAGCGCAGCGCCCGGCTGGCCGAGAAAGTGGGCGAGCGTCTGCGCGTGCCCACGGACTGCCGCGAACTGGGCGACGTGGTGGCGCGCGAGCACGGCAACATCCACCGCAGCGGCGAACTCAACGGCGCCGCCATCGTCCGCCTGCTGGAGCGCTGCGACGCCATCCGCAAGCCCGCGCGCTTCGAGCAGGCGCTCATGGCCTGTGAGTGCGATGCACGCGGAAGACTGGGTTTCGAAGACCGGCCCTATCCCCAGCGTGCCCGCCTGCGCGATGCGCTGGCCGCAGCGCTGTCCGTCTCCACCTCTGACATCGCCGCCCAGGCCGCCGCGCGCGGCAAACAGGGCAAGGCCATAGGCGAGGCCGTGCAGGCGGCACGCGCGCAGGCCGTGGCCGATTGGCTGGCGCAGGCGGCCTGAGCGCAAAGGCCGCCACACACGGGAATCAGGCTCGCGCCACGGGCAGGACCAGTCGCAGGCACACGGGCTGCTCGCCTCCTGCCGTCAACAAGGCCACGCTGCCGCCCAGCCGCTCGGCGATGCGCCGCACCAGGTACAGCCCCAGCCCGGCGCCGGGCCGGTGCTGGGCGTTGCGGCCACGGTAATACCTTTCGAACAACTGGTCCTGGTCCGCCTGGGCAATGGGCTCTGCCGGATTCGAGACCTGGATCTCCAGACCCTCGCCCTGCCTGGTCACGTCCAGGCGGACCGATTCGCCCTCGGGCGTGTGGCGGTCTGCATTGGCCAGCAGATTGCGCAGCGCGATGCGCAGCAGGCCGGCATCGGTGATCAATTGCTGCGTGCCCCCGCCCAGTTGGCAGACGATGCGGCCGGGCGCAAAGTCCAGGCACAAGCCATCCACCAGCGCATGCAGGTCGCACGGCTGCAGGCGCGGCTCGGCATGGGGTTGGGGGTCGGCCATGCGGTCGTCGGCCAGGCAGTCGTCCACCAGGGCCAGCAGGCGCTGGGCGGCTTCGCGGATGTTGCGGCTGCGTGCCAGCGTCTTGTCGGGCGGTGCAGCCAGATTGCGCGCCAGTTGCTGCGCACTGGTCAGGATGATGGCCAGCGGCGTGCGCAGCTCGTGCGAGACCATGGCGACAAAGTCGCGCTGCTCCTGGCGCACCCTGCGCTCCAGCGCCAGCGCCTCGCTGAGTTCGCTTTCGCGCAACTGTCGCTGCCGCAGTTCCGCCTCCAGCCGGACCTGCTCGTGCTCTCGAATGCGGCGCCTGCGCTCGTATCCGCCGATGATCCAGCCACTGAGTAGCAGCATGTGCGCCATGGTGCCCAGCGCGGACGCATGCGTGGACACCAGCGCGGTCAGCGCGTTCATGGGCAGCCAGCCCAGGTTGCGCAGGAAAGAGATCAGCACGCCGGCATAGAAGATGCCGAACGCCAGCATGAAGAACCGTGCCGGGGCGTGGCCGCGCCGCCACAGCCAAAGGGCGAATGCGAGAAAGCCCACGGTCAGCGGCAGGGTCATGGCCTGCACCGGGACCATGCCCGCCGAGTAGTGCCCCGACACCACCAGCAGCATGCAGCACAGGCTGAACAGCCACAGCAGCGGCACGATCTGGCGCACCAGCCGCGGATACAGCGATGCCAGCTCCAACTGCCTGCAGGCCAGTTGCATGGAGATCGCCAGGGCGCCGGCAATGCCGCATCCCAGCAGGCGGTCGCTCCAGAAACCCGGCAGGCCCGTCAACTGCTGCACCAGCCCCAGCGATACCACCTCATTGAGCACGCAGACGCTGAGATAGGCCAGAAACAGGCCGCTCACCGGAGCCCGCGTGCCCAGCCAGAACACCAGTTGCACGCCAATCAACAGCAGGTACAGCCCGAAGTACAGGCCGAACGAGAGGGCCTCGCGCCGCGTATGGTTGTCGAACGCCAGTCGCTGCCACAGATCGATACGGGTGACGAGCGCGTTGCGCGCACGCAGGCGCACCAGCAACTCGTATGACCCGGCGGCAGCAGGTTCGAACTGGAATGCGGGACTGCGGTAGTCCACCGGCCAGGCGTGACGCGGAATCTCTTCGCCGCTGCGCCCCAGCAGCTGCCAGGGGCCGCCAGGCCGGCGCACATGGACCTCCACCTCATCGAGCAGGGCATTGCCCAGCAACAGCATCCAGCTGCCGGGCTGCTGCACCTGCAGCGGCATGCGCAGCCAGACCGCCGCCTGCGTGAAGCTGGCGTTCAGGTGCCCTGGCATCGCCTTCCACCCGGGCGCCAGGTCGGCCTGCCGGACATCGAGCAGGCCCGAAGCGTCATCGAGCCGCTGCCACTGCCCTGCGGTCTCCTGCATGGGCACATCGGGGTCCAGCACGAGGGTCCGGGCCTGGAGCAGCAGTGGGCACAGCAGCCAGGCCAGCACGATGAGGGTTGCACGGTAATATCGCATCTGAAGTCCACCACGGGGCCGCCAGCGTACACCAGCTGTCTGCGCTGTCACCCGCCTGCCCTCCTCCCAGTCCATGCTTGATGTGATCCTGCTCGAAGACGAGCCCGTGCTGCGCCATGAACTGGGCGACTTCCTCGAATCCCTGGGCTATGCACCGCAGTGCGTGGCCAGCCTGCAGGAGTTCGACCGCCATTTCGATGCGCGGCGCCACCGGCTGGCCATCATCGACATCGGCCTGCCCGACGGCAACGGCCTGGCGCTGATCCAGCGCCTGCGCCAGCAGGGCCAGCAACTGGGGATCATCGTCTTCAGCGCGCTCAACAGCAGCGCCAACCGCATCGACGGCCTGGAGATCGGCGCCGACCACTACCTGGGCAAAGGCTGCGATCTCGACGAGCTGGAAGCCACCCTGGCCGCCCTGGTGCGGCGCCTGGGCCTGCAGCAGCGCCAGGCGCCGTGGCTGCTGCAGCTTGGCCCCAGCCGCCTGCAGCCCCCCGCTTCGCCCCCTGTGGCGCTGTCACACCAGGACCTGCTGGTGCTGCACTGCCTGATGGGCAAGGCAGGGACCAGCGTCAGCCGCCGCCAGATCGTGCAGGCGCTGGGTGGAGACTATCTGGTCTACGACCAGCGCCGCCTGGACACCCAGATGCGCCGGCTGAGGCGCAAGGTGCAAGAGGCCAGCGGCCAGCAGTTGCCTGTCAAGACGCTGCGCAACAGCGGCTATTGCTTCTATCTGCCGGGTGAAGTGCAGGCCTGAGGGTGGGCCTGAAGGCACCCGGTCCTTGTGGCCCGGCAACCATCAGACGACCGAGCGCACCCAGCGCACGATCTCGCCGGCAGGCAGCGCGCCGGAGACACGGGCGATCTCGCGTCCTTCCTTGAACACCACCATGGTCGGGATGCTGCGGATGTTCCAGGGCGCGGCAGCGTGGGGGTGCGCCTCGGTATCGAGCTTGGCCAGTTGCACCCCGGGCGCCAGCGCCTGAGCCGCCTGCTCGAAGGCAGGCGCCATCATGCGGCAGGGGCCGCACCAGGGGGCCCAGAAATCGACCACCACGGGCACCTGGCTGCGCCCCACATGCCTGGCGAAGCTCTGCGCATCCAGCGCCACGGGCTGGCCGGTGACCAGCGGTTGATGGCAGCTGCCGCAATCAGGCGCGCTACCCAGCTGATCGACCGCAATGCGGTTGGTGGTGTGGCAATGGGGGCAGACGAAATGCAGCTTGTCGGACATGGGCGGCCTCTTGTTGGCGAGTCATGGGGGCAATTGCATGCATATACGGGCGCTGCGCCCATGCTTCAAGCCATGCTCAGACCAGCTTGGCGATCAGGGCGGCAATCACGCTGAGCAACACGGTGCTGGCAATGGGCAGAAAAATCACGCGACCGAACAGGCGAAAGCGGAAGTCGCCCGGCAGGCGGCCCAGGCCTATGCGTTCCAGCCAGGCGTGCAGGCCATTGAACAGCAGCAGGGCCAGAAAGATGACGAGGAGCCAGCGGATCATGGCGCCGAGTGTACGGCGGCGCGGGACCGGGCCATACAGAGTACACCGCGTCATGCACACGACATATGGACTGCCTACATTGCCGCTGTCCCCCCCCTCTTCATCGCCTCCAGGCCGACCACCACGAATTCGCCATGCAACGCAACCGCCGCCTTCTTCTTGCCGCAGCCCTGCCCGCCGCCTTGCTGATGACCGCCTGCGCCAGCGCACCTGCGCCGGCAGCCCGACCCGGCGCCATCGACAACAGCGCCCTGCAGCGCAGCGACTTCCGCGCGCACCAGGCCACCTATGGCCTGGTCTACCGCCTGCCTGCCGATGCCACGGCCATCCTGGACAGCCAGGTCGCACCCGTGGTGCACGAGCAGTTGCTGCGCCTGAAGCTGGTGGCCGAGGCCAACACCTTCAACCTGCCCCATGTCACCGTGGTGCATATCCACAGCGCCGATCCCTCCACGCCGCGCAAGATGCTGGCGGCCCTGCCGGCGCTGCCGCCCGTGCTGCAGGACGTTCACCTGAAGAATTTCTACACCACCGAGGCCGCCAAGGGGGCCGGCAAGCCCTGGTGGCTGGACCTGGGCATCGTCAAGTCGGGCCCGGCCTACGAGGCCATGATGGACTTCAACACCCGCGCCACCGCCGCCATGGCGCCGCTGCGCGACGGCCCGCTGCCGCGCGTGACGGGACCCGTCTATGCCCGCATGAACGACTCTGCCAAGGCCATGGTGCAAAGCGTGGGTGTCAGCGGCATCAACCAGGTGCAGGCCGGCAAGGAGGTGCGCAGCCACAACCCGCACAACACCCTGGTCTACAGCGAAGCCACCTTCACGCCCGAGATCGAGCGCGCCATGGGCGAGACCGCCGCGCGCCTGAACCGCATCCTGCCCGGCGGCTTCACGACCACGTTCGAGAACCTGTCCATCGTGGAGCTGGGCTTCTCTGGCAACGTCACGCGCGAGATCTACCGCATCAACCTCAAGGACCAGACGGTCCACGACGTCAGCAACGGCCGCAGCGTCCAGCGCTGAGGCAGGCGGGTCCCGGCCCGCTACAGGCGGTGCGTGCGGTCGCCGCGCACAAAGCCCATGGCGTCCCAGGGCTCCACGCCCTTGGCCAGGCCGATGACCTTGAACAGCTCGCCCATCTCGTGCTCCATCATCAGCTTGGTGGCCATGGCGCGCGGGCCCTGGGCCAGTGCGTCGAGCTTGGGGCCCAGGCCGCAGTTGATGAGGAAATGGGCCTGCGAGGTATAGCCCAGCACCTCGAAGCCCGCCTCCTGCGCGGCCACGGCCGTGCCCGTGAAGTTCACATGGGCCGTGATGTCCTTGAGGCCGACATCGGCCAGCGGATCGTCGTCCACCTTGTGCAGCCGGTGGCACACCAGGGTGCCCATGTGGCGCTGCGGGTGGAAATACTCGGATTCGCCAAAGCCGTAGTCGATGAAAAATGCCGCGCCGCGCGCCATGCGCTCGCCCAGCGTGCGAATGAAGGCCTCGCCCTGCGGGTGGATTTCGGTCAGGTAGTCGTGCTCGCCCTCGATGTCCATCGGCGGGCGCAGTGGCGTGGGCCTGTCTTCCCAGCCCAGGCTGCCGTCCGGCTGCAGCACCACGCCGCGCTCATGCCAGACACCTGCCTTGCGCACCAGCAGCTGCACGGGCATGGCATCCAGCACCTCGTTGCCGATGACCACGCCTTCGAGCCTATCGGGCAGGGCATCGGCCCAGTGCACCAGGCTTTCGTACTTCATCAGCCTGAGCTGCTGTCGCGCACGCAGCGTGCCCGACAGGTCGACGATGGTGTAGCGGTCCGGCCGCACGCCCAGGGCCGCCAGCTCGTCCAGCACCTGCAGCGCCAGCGCGCCCGTGCCGGCACCAAACTCCCAGACTTCGCGGGTGTGCGTGCGCTGCAGCGCCTCGGCCACCTGGGCGGCCAGCAGCTGGCCGAAGACCGGGGACATCTCGGGCGCGGTCACGAAATCGCTGCCCGACGATGGCATCAGCCCGAACTTGGCGGTGTCATTGGCGTAGTAGCCCAGGCCCGGCTCGTACAGCGCCAGGGCCATGAAACGGTCGAAAGCCAGCCATCCGCCCGAGGACGCAATCTCTTGCGCAATACGGGTTTGCAGGGCGGCCGTTAAAATTGAGGGTTCTGTCGTCACGATCCGTACATTGTCCTCGAATGTCCACACCTGCCCGAACACGCACAGTTTTGGTGACCGGCGCGGCCCGCCGCCTGGGGCGCGACATCGCGCTCGCGCTTGCCAGCGCCGGCTGGCAGGTGGCCGTGCACTACCGCGATTCCCACGACGAGGCGCTGGAGACGGCCGCCACCTGCGCTGAACTGGCCGGCGACAGCGCCGCCCTGGATGCCGATTTCTTCAACGAGGACTCGGTGCGCTCCCTGGTGCCGCGTGCCGTTGCGCACTTCGGCCACCTGGACGCCGTGGTCAACAACGCCTCTCTGTTCGAGCATGACGACGCCGGCAGCTTCAGCTACGTGGCCCTGGAAGCCCACCTGCGCAGCAACACCGGCGCGCCCATCCTGCTGGCCCAGGCGCTGCATGCCCATATCGAGGACCGCGTGGCGGCCGGCGAGGAGCATGCCAGCGGCGCCGTGATCAACATGCTGGACCAGAAGCTCTGGAACCAGAACCCCGATTTCCTCAGCTACACGCTGTCCAAAGCAGCGCTTGAGGCCGCAGGGACCATGCTGGCGCTGGCCCTGGCGCCGCGCGTGCGCGTGGTCGGCGTGGCCCCGGGCCTGACGCTGACCAGCCACATGCTGAGCCAGGAGCGCTTCGAGGCCCTGCACCGCCTCAGCCCGCTGGGCCGCTCGTCCAGCGCGGCCGACGTGGCCGCCACCGTGTGCTTTGCGCTGGACAACCAGTCCATCACGGGCACCACGCTGCTGGTCGATGGCGGCCAGCACCTGCAGCGCTTCGAGCGCGACTTTTCCATGATGTAGGCGCCTGCCCGCGCCCATCCCCACACTCCACGGCTTTTCCCCATGAACTCCGCCACCGGACAACAGATCCTGACGCTCACGGGTTTGCGTTTCGACGCCAACCTGGGCATCCTCGCCCACGAAAAACAGATGCCCCAGCCCATCCAGGTCGATGCCGAGCTGAGCCTGGGCACCCAACCGCTGGCTCCGCGCGACGACGACATCCTGCATGTGCTGGACTACCGCAAGGTGCGCCAGATCATCATCGATGAATGCACGGCCGAGCATGTGAACCTGCTGGAGAGCCTGATCGGCAAGCTGGCCCAGCGCCTGATGCAGCTGCCCGGCGTGATGGGCGTGCGCGTGAAGATCGCCAAGCTCGAAATTTTTGACGACTGCGAAGTGGCCATTCGCGTCGAGACAGGACAATGGTGAACCCCATGAACGCAGTGACCGACAACCCCTGGCTGGCCGAAGAAGCCGCCGCCGACGCCCCCGCAGACACCGCAGGCGGCAACCGCATCAAGATCGAGCGCGAGCAGATCAAGCTCGAAAAGCGCCTGTGCCGCGAGGTGGGCCGCGCCATCACCGACTTCAACATGATCGAGGAAGGCGACAAGATCATGGTCTGCATGTCGGGCGGCAAGGACAGCTACACGATGCTGGACGTGCTGCGCAAGCTGCAAAAGCGCGCGCCCGTCAAATTCGAGCTGGTGGCCGTGAACCTCGACCAGAAGCAGCCCGGCTTTCCCGACCATGTGCTGCCCGAGTACTTCAAGAGCATCGGTGTGGACTACCACATCGAAACGCAGGACACCTACAGCGTGGTCAAGCGCGTCGTGCCCGAGGGCAAGACCACCTGCGGCCTGTGCTCGCGCCTGCGCCGCGCCATCCTGTACAAGGTGGCCGACGAGCTGGGCTGCACCAAGGTGGCCCTGGGCCACCACCGCGACGACATCGTGCAGACGCTGATGCTCAACATGTTCTACGGCGGCCGCATGAAGGGCATGCCCCCGAAGCTGGTCTCGGACGACGGCAAGCATGTGGTGATCCGCCCGCTGTGCTACGTGCCCGAGAAGGACACCGTGCGCTGGGCCCAGTACCAGAACTTCCCCATCATCCCCTGCAACCTCTGCGGCAGCCAGGACGGCCTGCAGCGCGTGGCCGTGGGCGAGCTGCTGCGCGAGTGGGACAAGAAATTCCCGGGCCGCGTGGAAAGCATGTTCCGCGCCATGGGCCACATCGTGACCACGCACATGATGGACCCCGAGCTGCACGACTTCAAGAACGCCAAGGCCACCGGCATTGCCGACCCCAACGGCGACATGGCCTTCGACCATGAAGAGATGCCAGTGTCCGCATCGCTGCCCGGTCTGCAGGTGGTACAACTGTCGTCCTGACGGCTGAACCTATAACAATCGCCCCACTCCAACCAAGGCCCGTGCAAACGGGCCTTTTTTCGACCAAGGAGTACACCATGAAGCTGCGCTGCATCCATGTCCTGGCCATCGTGGCCACGGCCTTGCTCACCGGCTGCGCCAGCGTGCGCGAAGTCCAGAGCACCGTCCAGAGCTATTCCACGCTGGGCGCCCTGCCCGCGCCGCCCACCTACCGCCTGGAGGTCCTGCCCTCGCAACGCGAGGCGCAGACGCATTTCGCTGCCATCGAATCCCAGGCCCAGCAGGCCCTGGGCCGCGTGGGCCTGCAGCGCGACGACTCCCGGGCCAGCCTGATCGTGCAGATCGGCGCCGACGCCCGCTATGCGCGCGACTACGCCGCCTGGCCCTACTACGACCGCTGGGGCGGCCCGCGCTGGGGTTGGGGCCTGGGCTACGGGCGCGGCTGGGGCATGGGCTTTGGCGGCAGCTTCATGTTCGACGGCCCGCCGCTGGAGTACTACCGCGCCGTCAGCATCGTGATGCGCAACGCCACCACGCAGCAGATCGTCTACGAGACCTCGGCCCAGCGCCAGGATGTGTGGACCGACGACCCGGCCATCTTCGGCATCCTGTTCGACGCTGCACGCGG
>NZ_JTKZ01000438.1:0-1151 GCF_000799035.1 Delftia sp. ZNC0008 | reverse complement strand
GCAACCACGCCAGCGCCCACGGTACGGCCGCCTTCGCGGATAGCGAAGCGCAGACCTTCTTCCATGGCGATGGGGGCGATCAGCTTGACGGTGATCGACACGTTATCGCCAGGCATCACCATTTCCTTGTCGGCGGGCAGCTCGATGGAGCCGGTCACGTCGGTCGTGCGGAAATAGAACTGGGGACGGTAGTTGTTGAAGAACGGAGTGTGGCGACCACCTTCGTCCTTGGACAGCACGTACACCTCAGCCGTGAAGTGGGTGTGGGGCTTGATGGAGCCGGGCTTGCACAGCACTTGGCCGCGTTCCACGTCTTCACGCTTGGTGCCGCGCAGCAGCAGGCCCACGTTGTCGCCAGCCTGGCCTTGGTCCAGCAGCTTGCGGAACATTTCCACGCCGGTGACGATGGTCTTCTGGGTGTCGCGGATACCGACGATTTCGATTTCTTCGCCGACCTTGATGATGCCGCGCTCAACGCGACCGGTCACCACGGTGCCACGGCCGGAGATCGAGAACACGTCTTCCACGGGCATTGCGAAGGCACCGTCCACAGCGCGCTCGGGCGTGGGGATGTAGGTGTCCAGGGCTTCAGCCAGACGCAGGATGGCGGGCTCGCCCTTGTCGCTTGCGTCACCTTCCAGGGCCAGCTTGGCCGAGCCGCGGATGATGGGGGTGTCGTCGCCGGGGAAGTCGTACTTGGCCAGCAGCTCGCGCACTTCCATTTCGACCAGCTCCAGCAGCTCTTCGTCGTCCACCATGTCGCACTTGTTCAGGAACACGATGATGTAGGGCACGCCCACCTGACGAGCCAGCAGGATGTGCTCGCGGGTCTGGGGCATCGGGCCGTCAGCGGCCGAGCACACCAGGATAGCGCCGTCCATCTGAGCAGCGCCGGTGATCATGTTCTTGACGTAGTCGGCGTGGCCGGGGCAGTCAACGTGAGCGTAGTGGCGGTTGGCCGTTTCGTACTCGACGTGGGCGGTGTTGATCGTGATGCCGCGGGCCTTTTCTTCAGGTGCTGCGTCGATCTGGTCGTAAGCCTTGGCTTCGCCGCCGAACTTCTTGGACAGAACGGTGGCGATGGCAGCCGTCAGGGTCGTCTTGCCGTGGTCCACGTGACCGATGGTGCCCACGTTGACGTGGGGCTTGGT
>NZ_JTKZ01000056.1:0-31028 GCF_000799035.1 Delftia sp. ZNC0008 | reverse complement strand
CCGCGTTGAAGCGTTCCGCCTGGCCGCTGCAAAGCTGCCGCTGCGTACGACCTTCGTGTCCCGTCAAATTGGTGCCTAAGGAGAACAACATGACGAAAGCTGCTGAACTCCGCCAAAAAGACGTTGCCGGCCTGGAAGCCGAAGTGAAGTCCCTGCAAAAGGCTCACTTTGGTCTGCGTATGCAAAAGGCCACGCAACAGCTGGGTAACACGAACACGCTGCGTACCACGCGCCGTGACATCGCCCGCGCCAAGACCATCCTTGCTGAAAAGCAAGCCGCCAAGTAATCAGGAAGCCGACATGACGGAAGCTAAAAAATCCCTCAAGCGCACCTTGATTGGCAAGGTGGTCAGCGACAAGCGTGCCAAGACCGTGACGGTCATGGTTGAACGCCGCGTCAAGCACCCGATCTATGACAAGATCATGATCAAGTCCAGCAAGTACCACGCTCACGACGAGCAAGGTGAGTACAAGCTGGGCGACGTGATCGAAATCACGGAAAGCCGCCCGCTGTCCAAGACCAAGAACTGGGTTGCTACCCGCTTGGTGCAAAAGGCTGCTCTGGTGTAAGCCTACCTAGGCCCACCGGCTGCAAAGCCACAGGAAACGACCCACAATGTGGGTCGTTTTTTCGTTTGGGGACCGCCATTTCGGCGGCCCCCGGTTTTGCACCACAAAGGAGATAGAGATGATCAAAGTCGGAGATGCCCTGCCCGCTGCCACCCTGATGGAATACGTGGAAGTCGAAGGCAATGGCTGCAGCATCGGCCCCAACCCCGTGAAGCTGCCCGAAGCCGCTGCAGGCAAGACCATCGCGGTCTTCGCCGTGCCCGGTGCATTCACTCCCACCTGCTCGGCCAAGCATGTGCCCGGCTTCGTGGAGCAGGCCGAAGCCTTCAAGGCTGCCGGCGTGGACGAGATCTGGTGCCTGTCGGTCAACGACGCCTTCGTGATGGGCGCATGGGCCCGCGACCAGAAGACCGATGGCAAGGTGCGCATGCTGGCCGACGGCGACGCCGCATTCGCCAAGGCCACCGGCCTGACGCTGGATCTGAACGGCAAGGGCCTGGGCCTGCGCAGCAACCGCTATTCCATGCTGGTCAAGGACGGCAAGGTCATCACGCTGAACGTGGAAGGCCCTGGCAAGTTCGAGGTCAGCGACGCGGCCACTTTGCTGGGCCAGGCCAAGGCCTGATCGCGCTGCAGGCCTTCTGGCCTGTGCACCGCGCTATTGCGAAAAAAAGGCATTGCACCCGGGTGCAATGCCTTTTTGTATTGGGGGCGCTGGTTCAGCCAGGCCGGCCTAGAAGATATCGGCCTTGAGGTAGTGCGCCCCCGCGATGGGGTTGTGATAGTAGGGCGGGATTTCCTCGAAGCCCAGATCGACGTAGAGGGCGCGGGCCGATTCCATGTCGTCCAGCGTGTCCAGCAGCACATGGTCATAGCCGGCCTGGCGCGCCACATCAAGCATGGCTTCGGCCAGCTGCCGACCCAGCCCGAAACCGCGAAAGGCCTTGCGCACGAACAGGCGCCTCATCTCGGCGGCATTGGCGTAGTCGCAGTTGTCCAGGGGGCGCAGGGCGCAGCAGCCGGCCACTGCGCCATCGACCCTGGCCAGCAGGATGTGGCCGCGCGGCGCAGCGTAGTCGCCGGGCAGATCGGCGATCTCGGCCTCGAAATCTTGAAATTGCAGATCGACATCCAGGCTTGCAGCGTACTCCCGGAAGATCTGGCGGACTTCGTCCCAGTCTTCCGCGGGATTCGGCGCCAGCAAGGCGACAGCAGGCTTGTCCACGGGCACTCAGCTAAAACGACGGAAAGCGCAGTGTAGCGGCAAGCGGCCCACCTCTGGCTGCGCCGTCAGAAAGCGCCGCCAAGCTGCTGTACCCACCATGCCGCAGCGCCTGCCCCGAAGGCCAGGGCCAAGGCCAGCCAACGGCTGCCTGCCGTGTCGCGTGAGGCGGGTACTGGCGCGGACAACTGTTTGTCCCCGGTCACCATGGCTCGCACCAGGCCGCGCCCGCGCCAGGCATAGAACACGATGGCCAGAAGATGCAGGGCCACCAGTGCGTACAGCAAATACTGTCCCCAATGCGCGTGATAGGCCGTGGCCTGCGCCACCGTGTCGCCCGATGCGAAGCGGCTCAGCGGCCCGGAGAACGCAATCTCGTCATCGCTGAGCAATCCGCTGCCTACCTGGGCGATCAGCACCGCCAGCATGGCCAGCACGGACAGAGCGCCCAACGGGCTGTGGCCTGCGCTGTCGCTCTCCGCTCCTTGTCCGCGCAGATGGCGCAGCAGGGCGGAAGGTGCATGGATGAAGCTGGCAAAGCGCGACCAGCGGCCACCCACCAGGCCCCACAACAGGCGAAACAGCAGCAAGGCCAGCATGACATGGCCCAGCAGCAGATGCCAGTTCATGGCATTGCCGCCCAGTTTGGCCGTCACGACCAGGGCAATCACGGTTGCGGCCAGCAGCCAGTGAAACAGCCGGGTGGGCAGGTCCCAGATGCGGACCTTGTGCTTGGCGGCGCCTTGTGCGGTCGGTTCTTGTGCCATGGCATGAGCGTGTGGGTGGGAATGAGTGCATTGTGCCGACATGCATTCCGGAGCCGGCAGTCAATGCACCCTGGCTGCGGTCAATCAAAGCTGCGCCCGCAAGGCGTCACTGCCATACTGGCCCGGCAGATTTCCCCACACTCGAAAAGGAAAACCACGATGAAGAAAGTTTCTGCATGGGCGCTGGCCGCCCTGGTGGCCGCTACCGCGCTGCCGGCTTCCGCCCAGTTTGCCAAGTCCGAGGACGCCATCAAGTACCGCCAGGGCGCGCTGGCCGTGCTGGGCCAGCACTTCGGTCGCCTGGGTGCGATGGCGAACGGAAAGATCCCCTTCGATGCCAAGGCGGCCCAGGAAAACGCCGAGGTGGTGGCCTTCATGGCCAAGCTGCCCTGGGCAGGTTTCGGCGCAGGCACGGAGGGTGGAAAGGCCAAGCCTGAAATCTGGAAGGAGCAGGCCAAGTTCCAGGATCTGTCGGAGAAGATGCAGGCCGAGACGGTCAAGCTCGCGGCTGCGGCCAAGTCCGGCAACCTGGACCAGCTCAAGGCGGCCTTCGGCCCGGCCGCTGCCAGCTGCAAGGCCTGCCACGACAGCTTCCGCAGCCGCTGATCGGCATGCAGATGCAAAAAAACCGGCGTGATGCCGGTTTTTTTCTGGGCTTGCCTGTGCCGTATCAGGCTTCGGCCAGCAGTTTCTCGATCAGCCGGTGCAACTCGGCGAAGTCAGGCGCTCCCACATAGCGCTTCACGATGTCGCCGCGCTTGTTGACGATGTAGGTGGTGGGCGTCAGCTGCACATCGCCCCAGGCGCGGGCCACGGCGCCGGTGTTGTCCAGCGCCACCTTGAACGGCAGCTTGCGCGAATCGGCGAAGTTCACCACATAGCTGGGCGGGTCGTAGCTCATGGCCACGGCCAGGGTCTCGAAGCCCTGGCCCTGGAATTTCTGGTGGGTGGCGACGATCTCCGGCATCTCGGCCACGCAGGTGGTGCAGCTGGTGGCCCAGAAATTGACCAGCGTCACCTTGCCCTTGAAATCGGCCGTGGTCTGCTTGCTGCCATCCAGCAGCACGAAGGTCGATTGCGGCGCCGCCGTCTGGCCTGCGCCCGAATACACCCATGCGCCCATTCCGGCGGCTGCGGCGATCACCACGCCTGCGATCCAATGTTTGCTTGCCATAGCGACGATTGTGCCCAAAGTTGTGCCCGTAGGCCTGCACGCATGCCGTGCACCGCGTTTCGATGCGCGGCAAGGGCAAAAGTTCGGGTCTCGGTCAAGCGGGCCGTGTCGATAATGCCGGCATGACATTGATGGAAAGCTTTTTGATCCCCATGGCAAGGCTCCGCGCTCCTGCCATGCGGCTTGCTGCCGCTGTGCTGGTGTTGACGCCCTTGGCCGCATGCAGTCCCCGGCTGGATTGGCGGCAGGTTGCGGTCGAGGGCACGCCACTGCGTGTGCTTTTGCCTTGCGATCCGCAATCGGCCACCCGGCCGGTGGAACTGGGCCAGGGCATGGGCACGGTGCAGATGTCCATGATGGGATGCGACGCCGATGCGTCCACCTACGCGGTTTCCCACTTCCTGGTCAGCGAGCCCTCCAGGGCCGCCGAGATGCTGTCGTACTGGCAGGCGGCCGTGCTCGGTCAGATGAATCCGGGTGCGCCGGGACAGGCGCCGGCCGGCGCCAAGCAATTGCGCTCCAAGGAAGATGGCTCCTTCGTGCCTGCAGGCGCCTTGAATCTGCCGCAGTCGCTGCGCACCACGTTTGAAGGCGTGGGCCCCCAGGGCTGGAAGCTCACGGCCCATGGCGTGTGGTTTGCACGAATGGAGCCGGCGGGCGCGCGCCTCTACCATGCCGTGATCTACAGCGACAAGCCGCGCACAGACGAGGCCAACAACTTCTTCGCCAGCCTGCAACTGCAGTAGCAACAGGTTTGGAGCCACGGATGCGGGAGGCAACTGTGGCATGGAGCGCAGCGCAGGCGCGCCGTTTGCCCTGCATGCGCCTTCGCACGCCATAATCGACTCCGAACCCTGTGACTTCATGACCACGCGCATCCTTTTGTTCACCCACGCACCTTTGGCCCAGGCACTGCGCGAATGCGCCCTGCATGTGTTCGCCGACAGTGCCGAGGACGTCCTTGCCCTGGATGTGCCCGCTCAGGAGCCGCCCGAGGCCACTCTGATGCGTGCCGAGCAGTTGCTTGAAGACCATGGCGGCCTGCTGGGGCTGCCCACGCTGGTGCTGACCGACCTCTTTGGTGCGACGCCCTGCAACGTGGCGCAGCGCCTTGTGGCGCAACTGCCTGCCGGGCGGCTGGTGGCCGGAGTGAACTTGCCCATGCTGCTGCGCTCCATAGGCTATCGCCACGAGGCGCTGGAAGCCGTGGCCGAGCGTGCCTTGGCGGGAGGCAGCCATGGGGTGATGCAGGTGGGCGTGAACACGCCTCAGAACCAGAGTCCGCGACCATCCAATGATCAAGACCCCTATCACCATCAGCAATAAACTGGGCCTGCACGCCCGCGCCTCTGCCAAGCTCACCAAGCTTGCAGGCAGCTTTCCCTGCGAAGTCTGGATGAGCAAGGGCGAGCGGCGCATCAATGCCAAGAGCATCATGGGCGTGATGATGCTGGCTGCCGGCATGGGCTCCGAGGTGCTGCTGGAGACAGACGGAGCACAGGAGCAGGAAGCCATGGATGCGCTGACCGCCCTGATCAACGACAAGTTTGGCGAAGGCCAGTAATGTGCCTTTGCGGCGCTGGCAGACGGTGAGCGCAACAGAGCAACACGCGCTGGAACTGGACGATGCCGCATTGCGACGGTCCGGGGCCTGCGCAGCAGCAGGCAAAGGACAGGCGCAATGACGTTTGCAATCCACGGACTGGCCGTGTCACGGGGTATCGCCATCGGGCGTGCGGTGGTGGTGGCCTCCAGCCGCATGGAGGTGGTGCACTACTTCATCCGGCCCGACCAGGTGGACGCGGAAATCGACCGCGCCCGCAGTGCGCGCAATGCCGTCATCGACGAGCTGCGCCGCCTGCAGGATGAAATGCCCAAGGATGCGCCGGGCGAGCTGGATGCCTTGCTCGACGTCCACCTGCTGCTTTTGCAGGACGAGGCCCTGGCCGCCGCCATCAAGCACTGGATATCCGATCGCCTCTACAACGCCGAATGGGCGCTGACCACGCAGCTGGAGGTCGTCTCGCGCCAGTTCGACGAGATGGAGGACGAATACCTGCGCGAGCGCAAGGCGGACCTCGAGCAGGTGGTCGAGCGCATCCTGCGCCATATGAAGGGCATGGCCAGCCCCGTGCCCGCACCGGCCGAGCTGTTGGCAGTCGAGGCAACGGGGGAGGGCACGCCGCCGCAGCAGCCGCTGCTGCTCGATGGCGCCACCGACGCGCCGCTGGTTCTGGTGGCACAGGACCTGTCGCCAGTGGACATGCTGCAGTTCAAGAGCCGGTTGTTTGCCGGCTTCATCACGGCCGTGGGCGGCCGCACTTCGCACACGGCCATCGTGGCGCGCAGCATGGACATTCCTGCCGTGGTCGGCGCCCGGGCTGCGGGGCAACTGATCCGCCAGGACGACTGGATCATCATCGACGGCAATGCAGGGGTCGTCATCGTCGATCCCTCACCCATCATCCTGGCCGAATATGGCTTTCGCCAGCGCCAGAACGAGCTCGAGCGCGAGCGCCTCTCGCGCCTGCGCCACACGCCTGCGCTGACGCTGGACGGAGAGCGTATCGAGCTGCTGGCCAACATCGAGCAGCCCGGCGACGGGCCTGCGGCCGTGCATGCGGGCGCGGTGGGCGTGGGGCTGTTCCGCACGGAATTCCTGTTCATGGGGCGTGGCGGCAACCTGCCCGGCGAGGAAGAGCAATACCGGGCCTACCGCGAAGCCGTGGATGGAATGCAGGGCATGCCCGTGACCATTCGCACACTGGACGTGGGCGCCGACAAGCCGCTGGACAAGGCCCAGCCCAAGGACTACTACCTGAACCCCGCGCTGGGTCTGCGCGCCATCCGCTGGAGCCTGGCCGATCCGGCCATGTTCCGCACCCAGCTGCGCGCCATCCTGCGTGCTGCCGCGCATGGGCAGATCCATCTGCTGTTCCCCATGCTGGCCCACCAAAGCGAGATCGAGCAGACCCTGGCCCAGGTGAGGTTGGCGCAAAGCGAGCTTGACGCGCGCGGCGTGGCGCACGGCCCGGTCAAGCTGGGCGCCATGATCGAGGTGCCTGCGGCAGCGCTGATCGTGCGCACCTTCCTGCGCTATTTCGACTTCCTGTCCATCGGCACCAACGACCTGATCCAGTACACGCTGGCCATCGACCGCGCCGACGAGACCGTGGCCCATCTCTACGATCCCCTGCATCCCGCCGTGCTCAAGCTGGTGGCGGATGTGATCGCCGAAGGAAGGGCGCAAGGCAAGAGCGTCTGTGTCTGCGGGGAGACCGCCGGCGATGTGGCCATGACGCGCCTGCTGCTGGGCCTGGGCCTGCGCAGCTTTTCCATGCATCCGGCGCAGATCCTGGTCGTCAAGCAGGAAATCTTGCGTGCCGACACACGCAAGCTGGCCGCCTGGGCGCAGGAAGTCCTTCGTTCGGACAGCCCGGCAGCGCTGCTGAGCCCATGACTTCGGTCAAGTGAAGGCGCGAGGCAAAAAAATCACAACTTCAGTTGCGATTGATTCTCATTCGATGTTATGATCCGCTCCAATGCAGCAAGAAGCTCTCTGGTGGGGAATTCGAGCTGCAAGCTTTTTCAGTTTCATCGTGGGGCGACTCGCCAGGCCTGTTCAGCCTGCAGCAAGTCGGTTTGCCAGCCAGCGGTCTGCCGGTTAGCCAGGCTTTTTTTCTACGTGGAACGGGAAAGCACGATTGCATTCAATTCAAGCAGGGCATGCACGTTGGCCCTGCTTTTTTATTGCCTTCAACTGCGTCGGCATCAGTTGCTTTCCGGCTCAGGATGGCCTCGCACGACAAAGCGCCGCGAAAACCCCAGTGGGCGCGTGACGGCGCGCGGATCGCCAAGAAATGGCAGCCGGAATCCAGGTTCCTGCAGGATTTCGACACTCCAGTCCGTATTTCCCATGAATCGAAATCGCACCAGCGATCGTTCGTCCGATGGCAGCAACGAGAAGCTGCCCGTGGAATACATGCTGCCTATCACGGCCTTGTCGAGTGCCTGCAAATTCTCGTCGAGCAGCGTGATCCGCAGCATCTCCTCCATGGGCGTGTCATCGGTGGTGAACAGAAGGTAGAGGTCGTTCCATTGAAAGGCTGCCTCGAGAATGGTGCCGTCCACCAGAATGGGCGTTGCATTCCCGTTGAGCACCAGGCGGCTTTGCGGTACCTGCCCTGCAGGATGGGATGCGGCGGGCTGCAGTGACAACTGCCGGTCGGAGAGGATGCGCATCTGTTGTCCTGAAGTTTCACCAGAGGAATTCGACGCCTATGGCAGCCAGTGCCCCGCCGACAAATGCGCCGACCACCACGCAGGCAGGTGCCCCGGGCCCGCAGGCCAGCCCGGCCAGGGCACCACCTGCCATGCCTCCACCGATCCCGGCACCTGTGACGGCCAATTCCTTGCCGGCGGCCTCCACCTTGTTGTCTGCGTTGGCGATGGTGTAGACCGATACCGCAATGGAGAAGACCAGGAGGCCGCGTCCTGCCCGGGAGAGCGTGCGCATTCTCTGGGTGATGGCGGCATTGGACTTGCCGGCGGATTTGACGATTTCGCCATACACGGCGTTTTGCTGGGCCGCCGTGAGGCGATCGAACCGCACGTTGGGGCCGTGCAATTGCTGGGCCTTGCGGGCAATCAGCTCATTGAGCGTCTTGCCCTCGCTCTTGATGCGTTGCGCCATGGCTCTGCCCACGGGGGTGCTGCGGCCTCGGATGATCTCCATGATGACATTGCGCGCCTCCTGGGCCTGTTGCGCAGCCTGTCCCCAGGTGATGCGACCGCTCGTGGCCTGCAACTGAAGCTCGTTGGCCATGGCCTGAATCTGTCGGGCATAGGCCAGGCGTGCAGATGAGTCCAGCGAGAGATGCACCCCGGCATTGGCAACCTCTGCTTTCAGTGCCTGTATGGCGGCATCGAATGCTGCACGGTCCTTTTGCTCGTCATTGGCCATATGCATTTATCCCTTTGTCAATGGATCGGCGCCCGAACGCCCGAAATCCGGGATTTCATGTCGTTGAGCCGCATTCCTGGGTCGTTCGGATTTTTTTGAATGCAGAAAGCATTCGGAAAATCGGCATCATAAAGAGATCGGGAAATTCATCAACCGAGATGCCGGTGACACATGGCATCGATTGTTTGTTGCTGAATGTGTATTCAGGTCAAAACCGGCGCCTGAATGCCATGCCTCCAGACATGAAAAAGGGGATGGCCTGCAAAGGCCATCCCCGAAGTGCGTGAAGAAGTCCGCCCTGCAAGCAGGCGGCCATCGCCGGCTCAGACGCCGGCGGCGTGTGCCTGCTGGTCCGCGTGGTAGCTCGAGCGCACCATGGCGCCCACAGCTGCATGCGTGAAGCCCATCTTGTACGCCTCTTCCTCGAACATCTTGAAGGTGTCGGGGTGCACGTAGCGACGCACCGGCAGGTGGCTGTTGCTGGGTGCCAGGTATTGGCCGATGGTCAGCATGTCGATGTCATGCGCACGCATGTCGCGCATGACCTGCAGGATTTCCTCATCGGTCTCGCCCAGGCCCACCATGATGCCGCTCTTGGTCGGAACCTTGGGGTGCAAGGCCTTGAACTTCTTGAGCAGGTTCAGCGAGAACTGGTAGTCCGAGCCGGGACGCGCTTCCTTGTACAGGCGCGGTGCGGTCTCCAGGTTGTGGTTCATCACATCGGGAGGCGCGGCCTTGAGGATTTCCAGCGCACGGTCGTCGCGGCCACGGAAGTCGGGCACCAGGATCTCGATCTGGGTCAGCGGCGAGAGCTCGCGGATGTTCTTGATGCACTCGACGAAGTGGCCCGAGCCGCCATCGCGCAGGTCGTCGCGATCCACGCTGGTGATGACCACGTATTTCAGGCGCAGCTCGGCAATCGTCTTGGCGAGGTTGAGCGGTTCGTTGGTGTCCAGCGGGTCGGGGCGGCCGTGGCCCACATCGCAGAACGGGCATCGGCGCGTGCACTTGTCTCCCATGATCATGAAGGTGGCCGTGCCCTTGCCAAAGCACTCGCCGATGTTGGGGCAGGAGGCTTCCTCGCAGACCGTGTGCAGCTTGTTGGCGCGCAGGATGTCCTTGATCTCGTAGAAGCGCGTGGTGGGGCTGCCTGCCTTGACGCGGATCCACTCGGGCTTCTTGAGTGCTTCGCCATGCTCGACCTTGATCGGGATGCGCGAAAGCTTCGCTGCCGCCTTCTGCTTGGCCAGCGGGTTGTACTCGGCTTGTGACTGCGCTTCGCGCACGACGGTGTTGGTGGTCATGGTTCTGGATTCAGGGGGCTAGGCGGCGCTGCAACTGTCGTCCCAGCACGCGCGCGGCTTCGTCCCAGGTTGTCTGAACGCCGATTGTAGAAAGGTCCACCGTTTGCAGCCCTGCGTAGCCGCAAGGGTTGATCCGGCCGTAGGGTTCCAGGTCCATGGCGGCGTTCAATGCAACGCCGTGATAGGTGCAATGCCGGCTGACCTTGATGCCCAGGGCTGCAATCTTGCCCAGCCCCGAAAAATCGGGTTGGGGCGCGGGCGAGCCGGGTGCGCGCAGTTGCGGGCGCTGGGGCAGCATGGCATGGCTGCGAGGGTCGTCGAGGCGCACGTAGATGCCGGGGGCGCCTTCCACGCGGTGGCCGGTGATGCCGAAATGCTCCAGCGTGCGGATGACCGCATCCTCGATGCGGAACACGTATTCCTTGACGAAGTAGCCCAGGCGCTGCAGATCCAGCAAGGGATAGGCGACCACCTGGCCCGGGCCGTGGTAGGTGACCTGTCCGCCGCGGTTGGTGGCCACCACGGGAATGTCGCCAGGGCTCAGCAAGTGGTCACTTTTGCCGGCGAGGCCTTGTGTGAAATGTGCGGAGTGCTCGCATATCCACAGCTCGTCGCGCGTGCCGGCATCGCGTTGGCTGGTGAAGGCCTGCATGGCCTGCACCGTGGCCTCGTAGTCCGTGCGGCCCAGCAGGCGCAGGTCCAATGACTGCGACTGCTGCGCGTCAAGGGTGCTCACAGCACCACTTTCACCAGCGGATGCGAGGTGAAGGCGCGGTACAGATCGTCGAGTTGTTCGCGGCTGGTCGCCGTCACCGTGACGGTGACGCCCAGGTATTTGCCGCTGCTGCTGGGGCGCAATTCAATGGTGCTGGCGTCAAAGGCAGGGTCGAAGCGTTGGGCGATCTGGGTGATCTCGTGCACCAGATGCTCGGCCTTGACGCCCATGACCTTGATGGGGAACTGCGACGGGTACTCGATCAGCGAATCCTTGCGCGGGTCCGCGCCCGGCTCGGTGGCTGGGGTGGGGGTAGGGGTGGAGGCGTCGGTCATAGGTGAATCAAGGTTAATCGCTTGGCGTTGGAGGCGATTGTGCGCTATCGTTCGCGGCCATGTCGCAGCCCGGGGCTGCCGCGTCGTCCGCCACCAGAACTCCACACACAACAAACAAGTGGCCTGCGGCGCGAGGCTGGCGCTGTTGGCCGGCTGCCACACAGCCCGGTCGCCGCCTCCGTTTTGGGCATGCCCGTAACAACCCCTATCGTTCGGCAGGGGTTTTTACTTATAATCAGAGGCTTTGTGAAAAAGTCTTGTCTGGTCTGCGGCCTTAGAGAATTCAATGAAAAACTACGCCGCCGACACAGACGCTGACAGGGAACTTGAGGGCGAGGATTCCGACTTCAAGCCCCTGACCTCCGAGGAGGCTCAGGAGTGGCGCACGCGAAACCCGCAGATGTCTGTGTGGCGTTTCGTGGTGGTCCAGGCGGTGGTGGGCGTGCTGGTGGCACTGGTCGCATGGCTGGTGACGGGGCGCGCCGAAGTCGGATGGTCGGCTGCCTACGGTGCCTTGTCGGTGGTGTTGCCGGCAGCGCTGTTTGCGCGTGCCGTCGTACGAAAGAGGCCGGGCGGCGCTGCAGCCGCCATGGTGGGAATTTTTGGCTGGGAACTGGTGAAGCTGGTGCTGTGCATTGCCATGCTGGCGGCTGCACCCAAGCTGGTCCCGGGGCTGAGTTGGCTGGCGCTGCTGGCGGGCTTGGTAGTCGTCATGAAAACGTATTGGGTCGCGCTGATAGTGCGATCCAGTGTCCGAAAAACCGATTGATATTTGAAGAGAAGTTGACCGATGGCCGCAGACGCGCACGCACCTACTGCAAGTGAATACATCGTTCACCACCTGCAGCACCTCCAGAACATCAAGCAAAAGTCGATCATCGACTTTTCGGTCATCAACCTGGACTCGATCGTCGTCAGCGCCACGCTGGGCGTGCTGAGCCTGTTCGTGCTGTGGCTTGCCGCGCGCAAGGCCACATCGGGCGTTCCGGGGCGCTTCCAGGCGGCTGTAGAGCTGCTGGTCGAGATGGTGGACAACCAGGCCAAGGCCAACATCCACAACGCGCAAAGCCGCAAATTCATCGCTCCCCTGGCACTGACCGTGTTCGTGTGGATCTTCATGATGAACGCCATGGACATGCTGCCGGTGGACCTGCTGCCGGTGCTGTGGCAGGGCTTCCAGGGTGACTCGCACGCCTACCTGCGCGTCGTTCCCACGGCTGACCTCTCGACCACGCTGGGCCTGTCCTCGGCCGTGCTGATCCTGTGCTTCTTCTACAGCATCAAGATCAAGGGCATGGGCGGCTGGGCCCACGAACTGGTGACTGCCCCGTTCGGCACCAGCAAGAATCCCGTGTTTGCACTGATCCTGGGTGTCGTGAACCTGGCCATGCAAATCATTGAATATGTCGCCAAGACGGTTTCGCATGGCATGCGACTGTTCGGCAACATGTACGCTGGTGAGTTGGTGTTCTGTCTGATCGCTCTGATGGGCGGTGCGGCTGCCATGTCGCTTTCCGGTGTGTTGCTCCCCTTGGGGCACATCATTGCAGGCTCTATCTGGGCGATCTTCCACATTCTGATCATCACCCTGCAGGCCTTCATTTTCATGATGCTGACGCTGATCTATCTCGGCCAGGCGCATGAAGCCCACTGACCATTTCCTTTCCCTCTCAACCTTTCTCTTTCTTTAATCTCAGGAGTCATCATGGAAAACATTCTCGGTCTCGTCGCTCTGGCTTGTGGTCTGATCGTTGGTCTGGGCGCTATCGGCGCTTCGATCGGTATCGCCCTGATGGGTGGCAAGTTCCTGGAATCGTCGGCACGTCAGCCTGAGCTGATCAACGAACTGCAAACCAAGATGTTCATCTTGGCCGGTCTGATCGACGCTGCCTTCCTGATCGGTGTGGCCATCGCTCTGCTGTTCGCTTTCGCCAACCCCTTCGTCCTGGCCTAAGCTCCGATCAACGCCCTAGATAGAAAGGTGTTGCCGTGAGTATCAACGCGACCCTGTTCGTCCAGGCCATCGTTTTCCTGATCCTGGTGCTGTTCACGATGAAGTTCGTGTGGCCCCCGATCGCGAAGGCGCTGGATGAACGAGCTCTGAAAATCGCCGATGGCCTCGCTGCTGCCGACAAGGCCAAGACCGACCTGGCCGCTGCCAACAAGCGCGTCGAGCAGGAACTGGCCCAGACGCGCAACGAAACGGCATCGCGGCTTGCGGACGCCGAACGCCGTGCCCAGGCCATCATCGAAGAAGCCAAGGCCCGTGCCTCCGAAGAAGGCAACAAGATTGTTGCTGCTGCCCGCGCCGAGGCCGAGCAGCAGACAATCCAGGCCCGTGAAGCCCTGCGCGAGCAAGTGGCTGCGCTGGCCGTCAAGGGCGCCGAGCAGATCCTGCGCAAGGAAGTGGATGCCGGCGTCCATGCCGACCTGCTGAACCGCCTGAAGACCGAGCTGTAAGGAAGAGCAAACATGGCAGAACTCGCCACCATTGCCCGTCCTTACGCAGATGCCCTGTTCAAGGCCAGCACCCAGCAGGGTGCTGACCTGTCCGGCACTGTTGCCTGGGCGGAGGAATTGGCGGCGATTGCCGCCAATCCGCAATTGCGCCAGCTGGCCGACGACCCCAAGGTGACCGACGAACAACTGTTCGACGTCATCAGCGGCGTGGCCGGCTCGGCATTGCCCGATGCCGCACGCAACTTTCTGCGCGTCATCATTGAAAACGGCCGACTGCAAGCCCTGCCAGAAGTGGCGGCCCAGTTTCGCAGCCTCGTGAACCGCGCCGGTGGCTCGTCCGACGCCGTGGTTCAAAGCGCATTCCCCATAGATGCTGCCGCACTGGCCGCACTCGGGACTTCGCTGGAGAAGCGTTTCGGCCGAAAGCTGAACCTGTCGGTGCAGCAAGATCAGTCCCTGATCGGTGGCATCCGCGTCGTGGTGGGTGATGAAGTTCTTGACACCTCCGTCAAGGCCCGCCTGGAACAAATGAAAGCGGCCCTCATTGCGTAACAACGCGACTGAGGTCTCGGCTAACCAAAGCTAAAGAAGGAAAGAGTCATGCAACTCAATCCCGCAGAAATTTCTGAACTGATCAAGAGCCGCATCGAGGGTCTGGCTGGCAGCAGCGACATCCGTAACGAAGGCACCGTGGTTTCGGTGACCGACGGTATCGTGCGCGTGCACGGCCTGTCGGACGTGATGCAAGGCGAAATGCTGGAATTCCCCGCAGGCAAGGACGGCCAGCCCTCCTTCGGCCTGGCGCTGAACCTCGAGCGCGACTCCGTCGGCGCCGTGATTCTGGGCGAGTACGAGCACATCTCCGAAGGCGACACCGTCAAGTGCACGGGCCGCATTCTGGAAGTGCCCGTCGGCCCCGAACTCATCGGCCGCGTGGTCAACGCCCTGGGTCAGCCCATCGACGGCAAGGGCCCGATCAACGCCAAGATGACGGACGTGATCGAGAAGGTCGCTCCCGGCGTGATCGCACGCCAGTCCGTGGACCAGCCCCTGCAGACCGGCATCAAGTCCATCGACTCGATGGTGCCCGTCGGCCGTGGCCAGCGCGAACTGATCATCGGCGACCGCCAGACCGGTAAGACCGCCGTGGCCATCGACGCCATCATCAACCAGAAGGGTCAGGGCGTTACCTGCATCTACGTTGCGATCGGCCAGAAGGCTTCCTCGATCAAGAACGTGGTGCGTGCCCTGGAGCAGGCCGGCGCGATGGAATACACCATCGTCGTGGCTGCCACCGCTTCCGAATCCGCTGCCATGCAGTACGTGTCGGCCTACTCGGGCTGCACGATGGGCGAGTACTTCCGCGACCGCGGCGAAGACGCGCTGATCGTCTATGACGACCTGTCCAAGCAGGCCGTGGCCTACCGCCAGGTTTCGCTGCTGCTGCGCCGTCCCCCGGGCCGCGAAGCCTTCCCCGGCGACGTGTTCTATCTCCACAGCCGCCTGCTCGAGCGCGCAGCCCGCGTGAATGCCGACTATGTCGAAGCCTTCACCAAGGGTGAAGTCAAGGGCAAGACGGGTTCGCTGACGGCTCTGCCCATCATCGAAACCCAGGCGGGTGACGTGTCGGCCTTCGTGCCCACCAACGTGATCTCGATCACGGACGGCCAGATCTTCCTGGAAACCAGCCTGTTCAACGCCGGTATCCGCCCCGCCATCAACGCCGGTATCTCGGTGTCGCGCGTCGGTGGTGCTGCACAGACCAAGCTGGTCAAGGGCCAGTCCGGCGGTATCCGTACCGACTTGGCGCAATACCGTGAGCTGGCTGCCTTCGCGCAGTTCGCCTCCGACCTGGACGAAGCCACCCGCAAGCAGCTCGACCGCGGTGCCCGCGTGACCGAACTGCTCAAGCAGGCCCAGTACAGCCCCCTGTCCACCGCCCTGATGGGCGCTTCGCTGTTCGCAGTGAACAAGGGCTACATGGACGACATCCAGGTCAAGCAAGTGCTGGCTTTCGAGTCTGGTCTGCACCAGTTCCTGAAGACCAGCCACGGCGCCCTGATCGACAAGCTGAACGCTTCCAAGGCCATGGACAAGGATTCCGAAGCCGAATTGAACGCCGCCATCGTTGCGTTCAAGAAGTCGTTCGCTTAAACCGGACGAGGAGCCATCATGGCAGCAGGTAAGGAAATTCGCGGCAAGATCAAATCGGTGGAAAACACCAAGAAGATCACCAAAGCCATGGAAATGGTGGCCGCATCCAAGATGCGCAAGGCGCAGGAACGGATGCTGGCTGCACGCCCGTACAGCGAAAAGATCCGCAACATTGCAGTCCATCTTGGCCAAGCCAACCCCGAGTACGTGCACCCGTTCATGCAAGTGAACGGTGATGCCAAGACTGCCGGCGTCATCGTTGTGACGACGGACAAGGGGTTGTGCGGCGGCATGAACACCAACGTGTTGCGTGCTGTCACGGCCAAGCTGCGGGAGCTGCAGGATCAAGGCGTGTCGGCAGAAGCGGTGGCCATTGGCAACAAGGGTCTGGGCTTTCTGAACCGTGTCGGCGCCAAGGTGGTTTCGCACGCGACGGGTCTGGGCGATACGCCCCATCTGGAAAAGCTGATCGGCCCTGTGAAGGTGCTGCTTGATGCGTACGCAGCGGGCAAGCTGAGCGCGGTGTACCTGAGCTACACCAAGTTCATCAACACCATGAAGCAGGAATCGGTGGTGGAGCAGTTGCTGCCCCTGTCGTCCGAGAGCATGCAGGCCGAGAAGACGTCTGGCCATAGCTGGGACTACATCTACGAACCCGATGCGCAGTCCGTGATCGACGAGCTGCTCGTGCGTTACGCAGAGTCCCTGGTCTACCAAGCGGTTGCAGAAAACATGGCGTCCGAGCAATCGGCGCGCATGGTGGCCATGAAGGCCGCGACCGACAACGCCGGCAACGTCATCAGCGAGTTGAAGCTCGTCTACAACAAGACGCGTCAGGCAGCCATCACGACCGAACTGTCGGAAATCGTGGCTGGCGCCGCTGCGGTGTAAACGGCTTTAACAGACAAACTAATTGGAGCAAAAAATGGCTCAAGTGCAAGGCAAGATTGTTCAATGTATTGGCGCTGTGGTGGACGTCGAGTTCCCCCGCAACGCAATGCCCAAGGTGTTCGATGCCCTGAAGCTCGACGGCTCGGCCCTGACGCTGGAAGTGCAGCAACTGCTGGGTGACGGCGTTGTGCGTACCATCGCCCTGGGCTCGTCCGACGGTCTGCGTCGTGGCCTGATGGTGTCCAACACCGGCAACCCCATCACCGTGCCCGTGGGCAAGGCGACGCTGGGTCGCATCATGGACGTGCTGGGCAACCCCATCGACGAACGCGGTCCCGTGGATCAGGCCCTGACGGCCCCCATCCACCGCAAGGCACCGGCTTATGACGAGCTGTCGCCTTCGCAGGAACTGCTGGAAACCGGCATCAAGGTGATCGACCTGATCTCTCCCTTCGCCAAGGGCGGCAAGGTGGGTCTGTTCGGTGGCGCCGGCGTGGGCAAGACCGTGAACATGATGGAACTCATCAACAACATCGCCAAGGGCCACGGTGGTCTGTCGGTGTTTGCCGGTGTGGGTGAACGTACCCGTGAAGGCAATGACTTCTATCACGAAATGTCGGACGCCGGCGTGGTCAACCAGGAGTCGCTGAACGACTCCAAGGTCGCCATGGTCTACGGCCAGATGAACGAACCCCCGGGCAACCGTCTGCGCGTGGCGCTGACCGGCCTGACCATGGCCGAAGCCTTCCGTGACGAAGGCAAGGACGTGCTGTTCTTCGTGGACAACATCTACCGCTACACGCTGGCCGGTACCGAAGTGTCCGCTCTGCTGGGCCGCATGCCTTCCGCCGTGGGCTACCAGCCCACGCTGGCCGAGGAAATGGGCCGCCTGCAAGAGCGCATCACCTCGACCAAGGTCGGTTCGATCACTTCCATCCAGGCCGTTTACGTGCCTGCCGATGACTTGACCGACCCCTCGCCTGCCACGACGTTCGCCCACTTGGACTCCACCGTGGTGCTGTCGCGTGACATCGCTTCGCTGGGTATCTACCCCGCTGTCGACCCGCTGGACTCCACCAGCCGCCAGCTGGACCCCCAGGTCGTGGGTGAAGAGCACTACAAGGTGGCCCGCGAAGTGCAGGGCACGCTGCAGCGCTACAAGGAACTGCGCGACATCATCGCCATTCTGGGCATGGACGAGCTGGCTCCCGAAGACAAGCTGACCGTGGCCCGCGCCCGCAAGATCCAGCGTTTCCTGTCGCAGCCTTTCCACGTGGCCGAAGTGTTCACTGGCGCTCCCGGCAAGTACGTGTCGCTGGCTGAAACCATCCGTGGTTTCAAGATGATCTGCGCTGGCGAGTGCGATCACCTGCCCGAGCAGGCCTTCTACATGGTTGGCACCATCGACGAAGCCTTCGAGAAGGCCAAGAAGCTGGCGGCTTGAGCCTGCGGCACCCCCTGAGCGACTGCGTCGCCTCCCCCTCTCTACCCGCTTTGCGGGGGAGGGGGACGACACCCTCGCCGAGGGGCGGCCCTTGCTCGGTGTCCCCGATCTGGGCCCTGCCGGTTCCAAGTTCCAGTCCTACCTTTTCTGAGGAGCAAAGATGAACACCATCCACGTTGATGTGGTCAGTGCCGAAGAGTCCATCTTCTCCGGTGAAGCGCGCTTTGTCGCCCTGCCCGGTGAATCCGGCGAACTGGGCATTTTTCCCCGCCACACTCCGCTGATCACGCGCATCAAGCCCGGCTCGGTGCGTATCGAGATGGCTGACGGCAGCGAAGAGTTCGTCTTCGTGGCCGGCGGCATCCTGGAAGTGCAGCCCAACTGCGTGACCGTGCTGTCCGACACCGCTATCCGCGGTGCCGACCTGGACGCCGAGAAGGCCGAGAAGGCCAAGCTCGAAGCCGAGGAAGCGCTGAAGAACGCCAAGAGCGAAGTCGATCTGGCGCGTGCCCAGTCCGAGCTGGCCGTCATGGCCGCCCAGATCGCGGCCCTGCGCAAGTTCCGCCAAAAGCGCTGAGCCCTCCCGGGACCAGCCGCAAGAAAGCCGCCCTCGGGCGGCTTTTTTCATGGTGCGCAGGCGTCTCAGTCGCCGCAGCGGGCCTGGTAGACGTAGGTCACGGCGTTGTCCTTGGGGTCGACCGTGCGCGACTTGTGCGTCACGGCCTTGGCTGGCACGGGGCACAGCGCGCGGATCTGCTGCTCGCATCGCTTGGGGTCGTCCTCGCGCAGCTTGCAGCTGAGCACATAGTCGTACTCTTGCGAGTCATCGAGGACGGGGCTTGCGCAGGCGCTCAGGGCCAGCACGGCGGCCAGCAGGCCCAGGCGGGCCAGGGTGTTCTTCATGGTGTGGATGCTCCTTGATGAAATGGCGTGACGCTATCACAGCCTCCGTGCCCGCGATAGCTCGATGAAGGGGGGCGCTCGGTCTGAGGGTCGTTTTGCCTCAGTGCCGCTGTATCACGACGGTATCGGGAAGATTGTCGCCACCTTCGTGCACAGGCTGCAACGGGTCGCGCGGGAAGTTGGTTTCCAGCAGCAGGCTCACGCGCTCGAGCGCCGCCGTCATGCCCATGGCATAGTGGCCGCCCTGGAAAGCGGCCTGCATGTCACTGATCAGCGTCTGCCACTGCTGCGCAGGCAGGGTGCGCGCCAGGGCGCGGTCGGCGACGATCTCGATGGCGTGGTCGGCCAGCAGCAGATAGATCAGGGCGCCGTTGTTGTGCTCGGTATCCCAGACGCGCAGCTTGCCGAACAGCGTGATGGCGCGCTCGCGCGGCGTGGCATCGCGCCAGATGTAGCTGGGCGGCAGGCCGGGCTCGACGCAGATACGGATCTGTCCTGTATGGCGCTGCTCGCTCATGGTGATCAGGCGCTCCAGCTCCGCCAGGGTCTCGGGTGGGAGTGCACGCCGCAGCTGCCCTTCGGCCCAATGGTGGCGCAGCAGCCGGACCAGACGCTGAACAAAGCCTGTGATTGCAGCCGCCATCTCACCAACTCCCCGAGGCGCCGCCGCCCCCAAAACTGCCGCCTCCCCCGGAGCTGAAGCCTCCGCCGCCACTGCTTCGTCCGCCGCCTCCGCCAAAACCACCGCCGTAGCCACCCCCTCCGCCCCATCCACCGCCACCCCTGCCGGAGCGGCCGCTGCCCAGCAAGGTGAACAGCAGAGCGACGATGCCCGCTCCGCCAGCCACCAGCAGACTGGTGGTCACCACATAGGCGGCAATGCCGGCGCCTGTGCCTGCCAGCACCGAGGCCAGGGGCCGGCCCAGCATCGAGCGCAGGATGGGGCCCGCGATGACCACACCGAAAAAGAAGAACAGCATCAGGTCTTCCATGTCGAAGCCACGGTCCGGGCTTTTGGAGGAAGGGGCATTGGGGGAGGGGGCCGGCAGCTGCTCGCCCGCAATGCGTGCCGCCACCTGGTCCAGCGCAGCGGCAATGCCGCCTGCATAGTCGCCCTGGCGAAAGCGCGGGGTCATCTGCTGGTCGATGATGCGAGCGGCCGCCAGGTCGGGGATGGCGCCTTCCAGCGCGCGGGCCACTTCCAGCCGCATGCGCCTGTCGTTCTTGGCAATCACCATCAACAGCCCGTCGCCCACGTCGCGGCGGCCTATCTTCCAGTCGCTGGCCACGCGCCAGGCATAGGCGGCGATGTCCTCGGGCGCCGTGGTGGCCACCATCAGCACAACGACCTGCGAGCCCGACTTCTGTTCAATGCTGCGCAGCCTGTCTTCAATGGCCCGTGCCTCGTCGGGCGACAGCGTGCCCGTCTGGTCGATGAGCCGGGCCGTCAGCGGGGGGACGGGTTGCGGAGCCTGCGCCAGCGCGCTGCCTGGCAGCAACAACGCTGCCAGGAGCAGGGCGCAAAGCATGCGCCAGAGCGGCGCCAGGGATGTGGTCACGGTTTACTTGTTGCCGAAGTCCACCGTGGGCGGGCGAGAGATTTCGGCCTCGTTCTGCACGCTGAAGGTGGGCTTGGGCTCATAGCTGAAGACCTTGGCCGTCAGATTGGTCGGAAAGCTGCGCGCCAGCACGTTGTAGGACTGCACGGCCTGGATGTACTGGTTGCGCGCCACGGTGATGCGGTTCTCCGTGCCCTCCAGCGTGACGCGCAGGTCACGGAAGCCCTGATTGGCCTGCAACTGGGGGTAGCGCTCGGCCACCACCATCAGCCGGGACAGCGCACTGGACAGCTCACCCTGCGCCTGCTGGAACTTGTTGAAAGCCTCGGGGTTGTTGACCAGCTCGGGCGTGGCCTGGATGGAGGTGGCCTTGGCGCGTGCCTCCACCACCTTGGTCAGGGTCTCCTGCTCGAAATTGGCCTCGCCCTTGACCGAGGCCACGATGTTGGGCACCAGGTCGGCACGGCGCTGGTACTGGTTGAGCACCTCGCTCCAGGCCGACTTGGTCTGTTCGTCAAGGCGCTGGAAATCGTTGTAGCCGCAGCCGGTCAGTACCAGAACGGTGGCAAGTGTGGCGATTAGACGTTTCATGAGATGACAACCTGAAAGCGACAATGGAGGACAGTATCGTGCACGATGCTGCGCATCGCTGGCGATTGTGCTGCGCACCCGGCCCGCCGCCCTGTAGGGCAAAGGCCATTCGCAGCGACTGGGACAAGGACTGCAAACGGGCTCTATGCATCAATTCAACGCGGCGCGCTGGCTGCCCGGTGGCCACGCACAGACCATCTGGCCGGCGCTGTTCGCGCACCGTCGGCCGGCCGGCCATGCGGCACCCCGGTGGCGGTGGGAGCGCTGGGATACCCCGGATGGCGACTTCATCGATGTCGCCTTCGGCAGTGCTCCCACCCCACCTGCCGATGCGCCATGGCTGGTGCTTTTCCATGGCCTTGAAGGCTCGGCGAACAGCCACTATGCCCAGGCCATGGCCTGTGTGGCCGAACAGCGCGGCTGGCACATGGCCGTGCCGCACTTTCGCGGCTGCAGCGGCGAGGTCAACCGGGCGCCGCGCGCCTATCACTCGGGCGATGTGCAGGAGGTGGACTGGATACTGCGCCGCCTGCGCGAGCGGTCTTCTCGCCCGCTGCATGCGGTCGGTGTCTCCCTGGGCGGCAATGCGCTGGCACGCTGGGCGGGCGTGCAGGCGGACAAGGCTGCCGAGGTGGTGCAGGCCCTGGCGGCGGTGAGTGCGCCGCTGGACCTGGTCGCCGGGGGAACGGCGCTGGGGAAAGGGCTGAACCGCTGGATCTACACGCGCATGTTCCTGCGCACCCTGGTGCCCAAGGCGCTGCTCAAGTGGGCGCAGTTTCCCGGCCTCTTCGATCGTGATGCCGTGCTGCGTGCGCGTGATCTGAGAGAGTTTGACGATGCGTTCACGGCGCCGGTCCACGGCTTTCGTGATGCGCAGGACTATTGGCATCGGGCGGCGGCCAAACCGCTGCTGGGCAGCATTGCCGTGCCTGCACTGCTGCTCAATGCGCTGGACGATCCCTTTGTCCCTTCGTACAGCCTGCCGGCGCCAGGCGAAGTCGGCCCGCGGGTTACGCTGTGGCATCCGCCGCACGGCGGTCATGTGGGTTTTGCACAGGGGCGTTGGCCGGGACATGTACTGGCCATGCCGCAGGCCGTCACGCAGTGGCTGGCGCACAGCGAAAAAGGATGAATGCAATGGACGATATCGTGAAGCAGGCCATGGCCAAATGGCCCCATGTGCCTGCCTGCAGCGGCTGGCTGGGGCTGGACGAGCGCGGGCGCTGGTATCTGCGCGATGAACAGGCCCAGGCCAGCGGCGCTTTCGACAGCGCAATCCCGGGAGCCAAGGGCGCGGAGGTGCGCAACGAAAAGCTGGCGGACTTCATCGCCCGCAACTACCTGGCCGAGCCCGATGGTCGATGGTTCTTCCAGAACGGTCCCCAGCGCGTGTATGTGGAGCTGGAGAATGCTCCCTGGATATGGCGGTTGCGCTGGGATGGCGAGGGCCTGCAGATGCACAGCCATACAGGAGCCGAACTGGATGCCGGGGCCATCACCGAAGCGCTGATGGACGAGACGGGGCGCCTGTACCTGGCGACGCGTTCCGGCCTGGGCCTGGTCCATACGCAGGACATGATCGATGCCGCGGCTGCGCTGGAGGCGGGCGCGTTGCCGGCCTGTGAAGAGGTGCGGGCCGAGGCGTTGCCGCAGCGCTACGGTTTCGTGCGCAGTCCTGCGCGGGCATGAAAAAACCGGCCGAAGCCGGTTGGTTCCAGAAGTCCCGCGTGTTGCTCAATTGGCGGGGGCTGCTGCGCCTTCTGCCGCGGCGCCTTCTGCGGCAGGGGCCTTGGGTTCTTCGAACTTGCCGCCCGCTGCGTTGGCCATGTAGACCACGCCGCGTGCAATTTCGGTGTCGTTGAAGTCGCCGCCACCCTGAGGGGCCATGGCGCCCTTGCCCTTGAGTGCCGAGTGCACCAGGCCTTCCAGTCCCTGTGCAAGGCGAGGGCCCCAGGCCGCAGCATCCTCGAACTTGGGTGCTCCTGCAGCGCCCGTGGCGTGGCAAGCGGCGCACTGGCCCTTGTAGACCTCTTCGCCCGCGCGCAGGGGGCGGTTGGCATCACGGATCTCCACAAGGCCGATCTTCTGCAGGCGCTGAGCCTTGGCCATTTCGGTCTGGGAAGCGCCGGCACCGGACTTGTCGGCCGAACTCACGTACTGCACGAGGCCGATGATCACGAACACCGGAACCACGAACGAGAAAAACACCGCTATCAGCAGTTGCCTGGGATTCTTGATCGGGCCCGTATGGGCTTCTTCGGTGTGGGTTGCGCTCATGAAGTCCTCTTGTGTTGTGGGGGCGTGAGTCAACAACAAATTATATCGACGGCCCTCTTGCAGACACTGCGCGCAGACCCGGGTTGACCTGGGACGCACATATGCCATGAGATGGATCAAGCAATTGGCAAATGCTTGCCGCACTGAATGACAAAGAGGCGTTCACCTTGCGGTGAACGCCTCTTTGCGGTTGGCGCGGCAGATGCGGTTATTGCTGCGCGGGAGTTTGCGTGGTTGCAGCCGCTGTCGCCGTCCTGTCGGTCCAGCCGCCGCCCAGAGCCTTGTACAGCTCGATCTGATTGAGCAGTTGCGCCAGGCGCACGCTCACGGTGGATTGCTCCAGCGCGAACAGGGTGCGCTGTGCGTCCAGCAGGTCCAGATAGCTGGCCACGCCGTTGCTGTAGCGCAGGTCGGACAGCTTCAGGCGTGCCTGCTCGGCTTCGAGCTGGGCGCGCTGGGCCATGATCTGGTCACGCAGCGTGCCTTGGCTGTCCAGTGCGTCGGAGACTTCGCGGAAGGCGCTCTGGATGGACTTCTCGTACTGCGCAATGGCCACTTCGCGATCGACCTTGGCCGCAGCCAGATTGGCCGAGTTGCGGCCCGCATCGAAGATGGGCAGCAGGGCCGAGGGTGCCAGGGTGAAACCCCAGCTGCCGCTCTTGAACAGGCCCGACAGCTCGTTGCTGGCCGTGCCGAACTGCCCGGTCAGCGTGATGCGCGGGAAGAAGGCCGCACGCGCCGCGCCGATGTTGGCATTGGCGCTGATCAGTTGCTGCTCGGCCTGGCGGATGTCGGGGCGCTGCGTGAGCAGGTCAGACGGCAGGCCGGCCGGCACGGCAGGCAGGTCGGCCGTGTCGCGCAGGCCCTGGCTGGAGCCCAGGCTGGCGACTACGTCCGCAGGCAGCGCCTGGCCCAGCAGCAGCACCAGGGCGTTCTCGTCCAGGGCACGCTGGCGCTGCTGCTGCGCCAGGGTGGCGCGCGCAGCTTCGGTCAGCGAGACGGCCTGGCGGTAGTCCAGCTCGGAGGCCACGCCCGTGTCGAAGCGCAGCTTGGTCAGCTTGATCGACTCTTCGCGGGTCTGCAGCGTGTCGCGCGAGATCTTCAGCAACTGCTCGTCGGCCAGCAGCGTGTACCAGCCGCTGGCCACGGCGGCCACCAGGCTGGTCTGCGCGGCGCGGCGCGCTTCCTCGGTGGCCAGGTACTGGGCCAGGGCCGCTTCCTTCAGGCTGCCGATGCGCCCGAAGAAGTCCAGCTCCCAGGAGGTCACGGCCAGGCCGACCTGGTAGCTGTTGACGTACTTGGTGCCGGAGCCCGTGGTATTCGGGGCGCGGCTGGCGTTGACGCCTGCACCGACCGTCGGGAACTGGTCGGCGCGCGTGATCCGGTACTGCGCCTGGGCGCGCTCGATATTGAGCGCGGCCACGCGCAGGTCGCGGTTGTTGTCCAGCGCGGTGCGCACCAGTTGCTGCAGGCGTGCGTCCTGGAAGAAATCCTGCCAGGGCAGCTGTGCGGCAGCCGTTCCGCCTTCTGCCGCAGCAGTGGCGTTCGCGCGGGTGTATTGGGCCGCGACCGGAGCGGCAGGGCGCTCGTAGGTGGGGATGAGCGAGCATCCCGCCAGGAGCACGGCGGTGGCGATGGCCACCGGGGTACTGCGATTAATCATGGCTCAAGGCCTCCTTGCCGGCCGGTGTGGACGGCGGGTTGTGCGTTTTGATCTTGCCCTTGAACAGCTTGCGCACCACGACGAAGAAGGTGGGCACGAACAGCACGGCCAGCAAGGTGCCGGTGATCATGCCGCCGAGCACGCCGGTGCCGATGGCACGCTGGCTGGCGGAGCTGGCGCCGGAGGCGATCACCAGAGGCACCACGCCCAGGCCGAAGGCCAGCGAGGTCATGATGATGGGCCGGAACCGCAGGTGTGCGGCTTCCAGCGCGGCCTCGATCAGGCCCTTGCCTTCGGCCTGCAGGTCCTTGGCGAACTCCACGATCAGGATGGCGTTCTTTGCCGACAGGCCGATCACCGTCACCAGTCCGATCTGGAAGTACACGTCGTTGGAATAGTTGCGCAGCAAGGTGGCAAGCACCACGCCCAGCAGACCCAGCGGCACGACCAGAATCACCGACAGCGGAATCGACCAGCTCTCGTACAGAGCGGCCAGGCACAGGAACACGGCCAGGATGGCGAAGGCGTACAGGAAGATGGCTTGCGAGCCCGCCAGCTTTTCCTCACGCGACTGGCCGGTCCACTCGAAGCCGAAGCCTTCGGGCAGCTTGGCAGCCAGCTTTTCCATCTCGTCCATGGCATCGCCCGAGCTGAAGCCCGGAGCAGCCGAGCCTTCGATGCGCACGGCCGGGTAGCCGTTGTAGCGCACCGTCTGCTGCGCGCCCTTGACCCACTTGGTGGTCGCGAACGTGGACAGCGGCACCGGATCGCCCTTGGCATTGCGCGCGTTCAGGCGCAGCAGATCGTCGGGCTGCATGCGGGCCGGAGCGTCGGCCTGCACGATCACGCGCTGCAGACGACCCTGGTTGGGGAAGTCATTGACGTAGGACGAGCCCAGTGCCGTGGACAGCGCCGCATTGATCGAGGTGAAGTCCACGCCCAGTGCGTTGGCCTTGTCGCGGTCGATCTCGATGCGCAGCTGCGGCGCGTCTTCCAGGCCGTCGGGACGCACGCCGGCCAGCACCTTGCTCTGCCCGGCCATGCCCAGCAGCATGTTGCGCGCATTGATCAGCGCATCGTGGCCGTGGCCGGCACGATCCTGCAGGCGGAACGAGAAGCCCACGGCATTGCCCAGTTCGGGAATGGGCGGCGGGTTCACGGCGAACACGAAGGCGTCGCGTATGCCCGCCGTCATGCCCATGATGCGGCCCGTCATGGCATCCACCGTGGAGTCCGCTCCCTTGCGTTCGGACCAGTCCTTGAGCGGCACGAAGGCGAGGGCGGCGTTCTGGCCCTGGCCGGAGAAGCTGAAGCCCAGCACGCTGACCATGTTGGCCACTTCGGGCTGCGGCAGCACGGCCTCCTCGACCTGCTTCATGACTTCCAGCGTGCGCTCCTTGGCGGCGCCAGGAGGCAGTTGCACGTTGACGATGAAGTAGCCCTGGTCCTCGGTCGGCAGGAACGAGGTCGGCAGGCCACGGAACACCACCACGGCACCGGCGATCACGGCCAGGTACACGCCGATCATCAGCACCGAGCGCTTGAGCAGGCGAGCCACCCAGCCTTCATAGGACTTGGCCGAGCGTGCGAACGTGCGGTTGAACCAGCCGAAGAAGCCTTTCTTCTCGTGGTTGTGGCCGGCCTCCACGGGCTTGAGCAGCGTTGCGCACAGAGCCGGTGTCAGCGTCAGCGCCATGAAGGCCGAGAAGCTGATGGAGGCGACCATCACGATGGAGAACTGCCGGTAGATATTGCCGGTGGACCCCGCGAAGAAAGCCAGCGGTATGAACACCGCGATCAGCACCAGCGTAATGCCCACGATGGCGCCCGAGATCTGGCCCATGGCCTTGATCGCGGCCTCGCGCGGCGGCAGGCCTTCCTCGCTCATGATGCGCTCGACGTTCTCCACGACCACGATGGCGTCGTCCACCACGATGCCGATGACCAGCACCATGCCGAACATGGCCAGCACGTTGATCGAGAAGCCCACGGCCTGCATGACCGCGAAGGTGCCCAGCAGTGCAATGGGCACCACGATGGTCGGGATCAGCGTGTAGCGCCAGTTCTGCAGGAACAGGTACATCACCAGGAACACCAGCACGATGGCTTCCAGCAGCGTGTGGGCCACCTTCTCGATGGAGATGCTCACGAATTTGGAGCTGTCGTAGGGAATGGAGTAATTCACGCCCTTGGGGAAGAACTTCTTCAGTTCCTCCATGCGTGCATGCACGGCCTTGGCCGTGGCCAGCGCATTGCCGCTGGGCGTCAGCTGCACGCCGATACCCACGGCATCCTTGCCGTTCAGGCGGGCGGAGGTCGCGTAGGCCTGGCCGCCGATCTCGATGGTGGCCACGTCCTTGAGTCGCACGGTGGAGCCATCGGCATTGGCGCGCAGCACGATGTTCTCGAACTGGCTGATCGAAGACAGCTGGCCCATCACCGTCACCGTGGCGGCGATCTTCTGGCCCGTGATGTTGGGCAGGTCGCCGATGGCGCCGCTGGCCACCTGGGCGTTCTGGCTGCGGATGGCGGCTGTCACGTCCTCGGCCGAGAGCTTGTAGCCCTGCAGCTTGGCGGGATCGAACCAGATGCGCATCGCCTTTTCCGTGCCGAACAGCTGTGCCTGGCCCACGCCTGCCACACGCTGGATTTCGGGAACGATGTTGCGCGAGGCATAGTCGCCCAGGGCCACCGTGTCATAGGCCTTGGCGTCCTCGGACGACAGCATGATGAACAGCAGGAAGTTGGACGACGCCTTGTCCACGCGAACGCCCTGCTGCGTCACCGAAGCAGGCAGGCGCGGCGTGGCGCGCGAGAGGCGGTTTTGCACGTCCACCTGCGCCAGGTCCACGTTGGTGCCGGCCTCGAAGCTGATGGTGATGCTGCCCGTGCCGTCGGCCTGGGCCACCGACTCCATGTAGACCAGACCGGGCGAGCCGTTCATCTCGCGCTCGATCACGGACAGCACGCTGTCTTCGAGCACCTTCGCGGACGCGCCTGGATAGGCCGTGTTGATGACGATGGCCGGAGGAGCCACCTTGGGGTATTGAGCGATCGGAAGCTTGGTCAGCGCGATACCACCGAGGACGATGATGAACAGCGCGACGACCCATGCAAAGATCGGTCTGTCGATAAAGAACTTGGCCATTGCTGAGCCCCTTGATTACTTCTTGTCTGCCTGGTCCGCAGGCTTGGCATCGGCTGCGGCTTGCGGGGCTGGCGCTGCCGTGCCGGCCGGCTTCTGGGCGCCTGCGGCCTCGGGCTGCCACGGTACGGGCTTGACCGGCGTGCCGGGTGGCAGCATCTGCAGCTTCTGGAAGCCGTCGACCATCACCTTCTCGCCCGCCTGCAGGCCTTCGCTGACCAGCCACTGGTTGTTCTGGGCCGTGGTCACCTTCACTTGGCGCTTGGTGATCTTGCCGTCGTCGCTGACCACGCTCACGGTGTCGCCGGTCTCGGTGCGCGTCACCGCCTGCTGGGGCACGGCAATGGCGTTGGACGCCTGGGCCTGCTCCATGCGCACGCGCACATACATGCCGGGCAGCAGCAATCCCTTGGGATTGGGCACCTCGGCACGCAGCGTGACCTGGCCGGTGGAGCTGTCCACGGTCAGGTCGGTGAACAGCAGCTTGCCCTTGAGTTCGTAGGCCGTGCCATCGTCCAGGCGCACTTCGACGCTGGCGGCTTCGGCGCCATCGGCCTTCTTGAGCTTGCCCTGCTCCATCGCGCGGCGCAGCCGGAAGGCTTCGCTGGACGACTGGGTGAAATTCACATAGACCGGATTGATCTGCTGGACCACGGCCAGCGGGGTCGCCTCGCCCTGGCCGACCAGCGCGCCTTCGGTCACCAGAGACTGGCCGATGCGGCCAGAAATGGGGGCGGTGACGCTGGTATAGCCAAGATTGATCTCGGCGGTCCGCACGGAGGCCTTGCCGGCCGCGACGTCAGCCTGGGCCTGCTTGTAGGCAGCCTCTGCATTGACGAAGTCCTGCTTGCTGATCGCGTTGGCGGCAACCAGCGGGCGGTAGCGTTCCAGTTGCGCCAGTGCCTGGGCCTGGTTGGCCTCGGCACGGGCCTGCGTGGCCTTGGCACTTTGCAGCGTCGCCTGGTAGGGCGCCGGATCGATGCGGTACAGCACCTGGCCGGCCTTCACGTCGCTGCCTTCCTTGAACAGGCGCTCCTGCACGATGCCGGCGCTGCGGGCCCGGATCTGGGCCACGCGGCGCGCGTCCACGCGGCCGGGCAACTCGGTCACAAGTCCCACATCGGCGGGGGTGGCCACCACCACACCTACAGGGACGGCGGGCATCTGCTGCTGTGCGGCAGCTTGTTCTTCGGGCTTTTTCCCGCAGGCGGCCATGGCCATTGCGGCGGTGACGGCCAGGGCCACGGTGGTGAGGCGCAGACTGTTGTAAGGGGACGGAGCGGCTGACACATTGCTGCGTGTGCTGGGCATGATGGGTCCTTGTGCTGAATCAAATAACGATGTTGACGTTCCGGTCAGCGCTATCCGGAACGCCCGTGTCCACGGGCAAGTCGCGGATTATACATACATACATGAATGTATAATGACCGCAGTTGCTGCAAGGCGGCGCGAAGCATGGCGTAGCGTGGCATGGCCGGGCTCAACGATGGAAGGAAATACATCTTGGCACGACGAACGAAAGAAGATGCGTTTGCAACGCGCAACAGTCTGCTGGACGCTGCGGAGCAAGTGTTCTACGAGCAGGGTGTCGCCCGGGCCTCGCTCAACGAGATTGCCCAGCGAGCCGGCGCCACGCGCGGTGCGGTCTACTGGCATTTCAAGGACAAGCTGGATCTCTTCTATGCCATGCTGGATCGCGTCACGCTCCCGCTGGAGCAGGCCGCTCAGGGCGACTGCGAAGATGACTCCGAATGCGATGCGCTGGAATATGTGCGGCGCTTGATGGCGGTGGTCTTCGGGCGCATTGCGGATGACGACAGCACTCGGCGCGTCTTCGAGATCCTGTTGCTCAAGGTGGAGTACGTGGGCGAACTCATGCCGGTGCAGGAGCGCAATCGTGCGGCACTGGACTCCTTTTCGTCCCGGCTGGAGCTGGCGCTGTGTGCCGCCGCCGAAAGCCATGCGGTCACCATGCCCATGTCGGCGCACCAGGCATCGATCGCACTGTGCGCCATGTTTGACGGGCTGTTGCAGAGCTGGCTGCTGGGGCGGGCTTTCGATCTCAAGCAAGTGGGCGCCCAGGCGGTGGATGTCTGCCTGCGCGGGCTGGGCTTCACGGTTTCGGAGGCTCCTGCCCAATGAGCGGGCGGGGCCGCGGGGCTTGTACGCGGTAGTGCAAAGTCATGCGACAATCATCAGCTTGTGCAGGGCAGCGATGCCTTGAGCGGCTGTAGCTCAGTGGATAGAGTATTGGCCTCCGAAGCCAAGGGTCGTGGGTTCGATCCCCGCCAGCCGCGCCACATTTTTCTTGGATCGCCTCGGTGGCCTGAGAAAAAAATGCACTGAATTTTTTCAGACGAAAAAAACGGTGCTAGAATTCAAATCTCTTCGGAGGGGTGCCCGAGTGGCTAAAGGGGGCAGACTGTAAATCTGTTGGCTTACGCCTACACTGGTTCGAATCCAGTCCCCTCCACCAGTAATGGTGAAGAAGAGAAGTCATCTGAAAAGGTGGCAGCGTGCAGTCAATCTGTGCGGGAGTAGTTCAATGGTAGAACCCTAGCCTTCCAAGCTAATGACGCGGGTTCGATTCCCGTCTCCCGCTCCAGTTTGCAAGCAAAGTTTTTTGAGGTTGCTTCGGCGGCTTCAAGGCCCATGTGGCTCAGTGGTAGAGCACTCCCTTGGTAAGGGAGAGGTCGGCAGTTCGATCCTGCCCATGGGCACCATTCTCTCTGGTGCGCTCGCTAGATGGGGTTGCGCCAAATCCTGTTGTAGTGATTTAGATTTTTTTCGGAGTCGGAAAAATGGCTAAAGAAAAATTCGAGCGTACCAAGCCCCACGTCAACGTGGGCACCATCGGTCACGTGGACCACGGCAAGACGACCCTGACGGCT
>NZ_JTKZ01000975.1:0-1826 GCF_000799035.1 Delftia sp. ZNC0008 | reverse complement strand
CATCACCCCGGCCAGCGACCTGCAGCTGCCCCACTGCCGCGAGGCCGGCTTCGAGACCGTGGTCAGCATCCCCGTGCAACTGCAGCAGCGCCTGCTGGGCGAGGTCAACCTGTTCTTTCGCTCCACCGTGGTGCTCACGGACGACATGCGCGACCTGCTGTCCGCCATGGCGCGCCACCTGGCCAGCGCCATGGAAAGCCTGCGCGCCACGGCGCTGGAGAGGGAGGCCGCCGTGGCCGAGGAGCGCGGCCTGATCGCGCGCGAGCTGCATGACTCCATTGCCCAGTCGCTGGCCTTTCTCAAGATACAGACCCAGCTGCTGCGCGACGCCGTGGCCAAGGGCCGCGACGAGGCGCGCGACCGCAGCCTGGGCGAGCTGGAAGTGGGCGTGCGCGAATGCTATGCCGACGTGCGCGAGCTGCTGGTGCATTTCCGCACGCGCACCAGCGCCGAGGACATCGAGGCCGCGCTGCGCGCCACGCTGTCCAAGTTCGAGCACCAGACGGGCATTGCCACCTCGCTGAGCATGTCGGGCCAGGGCCTGCCGCTGGCGCCCGACGTGCAGATCCAGGTGCTGCACATGGTGCAGGAGGCGCTGTCCAACGTGCGCAAGCACGCGGGTGCCAGGCATGTGGAGCTGCGCGTGGGGCGCCACCCCTGGCGCTTCGAAGTCTGCGACGACGGCTGCGGCTTCGTCCCCGCCGACGTGGCGCCGGACTCGCTGCATGTGGGCCTGGGCATCATGCGCGAGCGCGCCCTGCTGGCGCAGGCGCTGGTCCATGTCCACTCCCGCCCCGGCGAGGGCACGCGCGTGCTCATCGAGCTGCCGCCGTCGGCCTCGGCCGGGGCGCCGGCGCAGGCCCTCCCCTCGAACGCGTGACACGCTCCCGCAAGAAAAAGACCGCCCCATGTCCTTCTCCAGCCCCATCTCCGTCTTCGTCATCGACGACCACACGCTGTTCCGCCGCGGCCTGATCGCCCTCATCGCCCAGGACGCAGGCCTGCGCGTGGTCGGCGAGGCCGGCGACGCGGGCGAGGCCCTGCGCCTGGTACCCGCGCTTGCGCCCCAGGTCATCCTGCTGGACAACCACCTGCCCGGCGTGCCGGGCGTCGATGCCATCGCGGGCCTGCGGGCCGCATCGCCCGGCAGCCGCGTCGTCATGCTCACCGTGAGCGAGGACGGCCAGGACCTGGCGGCCGCGCTGCGCAACGGCGCCCAGGGCTATCTGCTCAAGACCATCGACGGCGACCTGCTGTCCGAGGCCCTGCGCCGCGCCGCGCGCGGCGAGCCTGTGGTCAGCCCCGAGATGATGGGCAAGCTGGTGGCCGCCTTCCAGTCCCAGGGCGCGCCCGAGCCCCAGGCGCCCGAGCCGGACGAGGCCCCGGCCTCGCCGCTGTCCCCGCGCGAGGAAGAGGTGCTGGTCCAGATCGCCCGAGGCGCCAGCAACAAGGAAATCGCCCGCACGCTGGACATTGCCGAGACCACGGTCAAGATCCATGTGCAACACATCCTGCGCAAGCTGGGCCTGAGCTCGCGCGTGCAGGCGGCGGTGTATGCGTCGGAGCGGCAGCGGGATTAGCGGCCTACGCTGTGGCTGAAGCCCAACCATCCCCCGCACACCGCATCGCCCACACCCAGGCCAGCGCGGCCGCTACGGTCAGCCCGGTGAGCATGGCTGCCGCGCCCACGGCGTCCAGCGCCACGCCGGCGGCCAGCGGCACCAGCATGCGGCTGGCGGCGAACAGGCTGGCCTGCAGGCCGTAGTCGAAGGCCTGCCAGCGCGGGCGGGCGAATTGCATCATCAGTCCGAAGACGCAGGCCGAGG
>NZ_JTKZ01000852.1:0-11182 GCF_000799035.1 Delftia sp. ZNC0008 | reverse complement strand
CCGCGTCTGGGCGTGGTGATCGCCTGGTATGGCGCGGCCAAGCTGCTGGAGTGGGGCGATGCGGCCGTCTTCGAGGCCACAGCCGGGCTGGTGTCCGGCCACAGCCTCAAGCATGTGGTGGCGGCCGCCGCCGCCCTGCCCGTGATCACCGCGCTGCGTGCGGCCGGCACGGCGCGCATGGCCAGTACGGGCACAATGTGCGCCGATGCGTGCGGCCACGGCGGCGCCACCAACCGTTGAGGGAAGACAAGATGTTCCAGCAAGAGACCGGCAGCCCGTCTGCCCCCACCGCAACGGCCGGCGCCGTGCCATCGGCCGCGCACGAGCACCCCAACCAGTTCGCCCTGCTGGGCCAGCGGCGCTTTGCGCCGTTCTTCTGGACGCAGTTTTCCGGGGCGGCCAACGACAACCTGTTCAAGTTCGCGCTCACCGTGATGGTGACCTACCAGCTCAGCGTCTCCTGGCTGCCTTCGGCCATGGCGGGGCTGGTGATCGGGGCGCTGTTCATCCTGCCGTTCCTGCTGTTCTCGGCCACCTCAGGCCAGCTGACGGACAAGTGGGACAAGACGCGCATGTTCCGCCTGGTCAAGAACCTGGAGATCGCCATCATGGCGCTGGCCGCCTGGGGCTTCATCCAGGCCAATGTGCCCTTGCTGCTGGGCTGCGTCTTCCTGATGGGCCTGCACTCCACGCTGTTCGGCCCCGTGAAGTTCGCCTACCTGCCCCAGGTGCTCAGCGAGCGCGAGCTGACGGGCGGCAACGGCATGGTGGAGATGGGCACCTTCGTGGCCATCTTGCTGGGCAACGTGGCCGGCGGCCTGCTGGTGGCCGTGCCCGAGGTGGGCCATCTGCAGGTGGCCGTGGCCTGCCTGGCGCTGGCGGTGATCGGGCGGATCTTTGCGCAGTTCATCCCCAATGCGCCGGCCACCGATCCGCACCTGGTCATCAACTGGAACCCCTTCACCGAAACCTGGCGCAACCTGCAGCTGGCCCGCGAGCAGCCCGCCGTGTTCCGCTCGCTGCTGGGCATCAGCTGGATGTGGTTCTTCGGCGCCGTGTTCCTCGCCCAGTTCCCCAGCTTTGCCAAGGAGGTGCTCCATGGCGACGAGCATGTGGCCTCGCTGCTGCTGGTGGTGTTCTCGGTGGGCATCGGCACGGGATCGCTGCTGTGCGAGGTGTTCAGCCGCCGCCATGTGGAGATCGGCCTGGTGCCGCTGGGCGCCATCGGCATGAGCGTGTTCGCCGTGGACCTGTTCTTTGCCTCGCGCGCACTGCCGGCCTCCGAGCTGATGGGCGTGGGTGCCTTCTTTGCCCAGCCCGCGCACTGGCGCGTGATGGCCGACCTGGGCATGCTGGCCCTGTCGGCCGGCATCTACAGCGTGCCCATGTACGCGCTGATCCAGATGCGCAGCCAGCCCACGCACCGCGCGCGCATCATCGCGGCCAACAACATCCTCAACGCGCTGTTCATGATCGCCTCCAGCGTGCTGGCCGGCGCGCTGCTGGCCGCAGGTTTCAGCATTCCCCAGGTGTTCCTGATCACGGGCATTGCCAATGCCGTGGTGGCGGCCTACATCTTCTTGCTGGTGCCCGAGTACCTGCTGCGCTTCGTGGCCTGGGTGGTCTCGCGCTTCGTGTACCGCTTCAAGGTGCAGGGCGACGAGCACATCCCGGCCACCGGCGCGGCCATCCTGGCCTGCAACCATGTGAGCTTTGTCGATGCCGTGCTGCTCATGGCCGCCAGCCCCCGGCCCATCTACTTCCTGATGGACCACCGCATCTTCCGCGTGCCCCTGCTGGGCTGGCTGTTCCGCCTGGCCAAGGCCATCCCCGTCGCGCCCCAGAAGGAAGATCCCGCCACCTACGAGGCTGCGTTCGAGCGCGCCGCCCAGGTGCTGCGCGAGGGCGACCTGCTGGCCATCTTCCCCGAGGGCGGCATCACGCGCGACGGGCAGCTGCAGGAGTTCCGTGGCGGCATCATGAAGATCGTCGAGCGCGCCCAGGCCGATGCCCTGCAGGTGCCCGTGGTCCCCATGGCGCTGACCAATCTCTGGGGCTCGTACTTCAGCCGCATCGAGCAGGGCGGCGCCATGGTGCGGCCCTTCCGCCGTGGCCTGTTCAACCGTGTGGGCCTGAACGTGGGCCAGCCCATGGCCCAGACCGAGGTGCAGCCCGCGCTGCTGCGCGAGCGCGTGCAGCGGCTGCTGGCGGCCTAAGAGGGGTTCTGTTCCTCCACCGTGAAGCTCAGGCCGGCATTGGCCTTGAGCCTGGCGATGAGCGCGTCGCCCATGGCAGGCGCCGTGGTCCAGATGCCGCCGGGCGTGTCCGGGGCGTCCTGCAGCAGGCAGACGGCGGCCTCGGTAATCATCTTGGACGTGGAGCCGTAGCCCGGATCGCGGTCGCCCTTGACGCCCACGCGCAGGCTGTGGCCGGCCGTGTCGGTGCCGATGAACAGCACGTCGTAGAAGCCCGATTCACGCTCTTCGCGCGATGGCCCCTCGCCAGGCTTGGGGCCGTCGTCCGCGCCCAGCGACTTGTCGGCCGCCACGGCGTTGGCCAGGGCCTCGCCCTTTTCGCCCGCGCCTGTGACCATCATCTCGTCGTAGACAAAGTCGGCGCCATAGGCATGGCCCAGCAGAAAGTTGGAGCGGTGCACGTTGCGCGTGTTGATGGCCGCCATCACGAAGGGCGCCACCCACAGGCCCAGCACCTCGTCCACCATGGGTTTGCTGCCCGAGGGCTGGCGCGGGCCCTCGAAGCCCGGCGTGAGCGAGAACGGATTGCGCAGCAGATCCAGCACGCCCGGCTGGGCGGCGGCCGCCGCCATGGTGGCCTTGAGGCTGGCGGCCGTGCCGCCCGAGAAGGTGCCCTTCATCTTGCGCACCCGGCCCCGCACGCGCTGGGCGGGCTGGCCGAAGCGGGCCTGCATCTCTCGCTGCAGCATGAACACGCCCAGGTCGAAGGGAATGGAATCGAAGCCGCAGGAGAACACGATGCGCGCGCCGCTGGCCCGGGCTGCGGCCTCGTGGGCATCGATCATCTGGCGCATCCACGCTGGCTCGCCGCACAGGTCCACATAGTCCACGCCGGCGCGGGCGCAGGCGGCCACGAGTTCGTTGCCGTAGAGCTGGTAGGGGCCCACCGTGGTCAGCACCAGGCGGGCCTGCTCCATCAGCGCCTGCAGGCTTGCGGGATTGCCGGTGTCGGTCACCACCAGCGGGGTATCGGCGGGCGCGCCCAGCTCGTCGCGCACGGCCGCGAGCTTGGCGGCATTGCGCCCGCCCATGGCCCAGCGCAGGCCGCTGCCTGCGGGGTAGCGCCTGAGCAGGTACTCCACCACCAGCCGGCCCGTGAAGCCGGTGGCGCCGTGGACGACGAGGTCAAAGGGTTTGGTCATGGGAGATCTCCATCAATCAGCGTGGCGAACGTGCGATTGCCCGCTGCACTGCAGCCGGGGTGGGCGCATTGTCTGTGGCGCGCCGCAGGGTTCCTGTCGCCCAGGTGCCGTGCCCGATGTCCTGTGTGCTGGTGTCACATGCAGGAACTTTTTGGGGTGTAAACAACAGTCAAAAACTTGAAAAGTACCGTTTGAAGATACTCGATGGCCTGTGTCTGGCCACTGTTACGGTTGAATGCAGACACGCAAGTTACGTCTGGGCACCATGCGTCCCGTGTTCAACCAATGCCCTTGAGGGGCACCTCGGCAAATGTCCTCTTCTCCCATCGTCGTTCAGCGTGATACCCGGGCCTGGCAACTGCAGGTGTGGGTGTCGTTCGGCATTGCGGTCTCGCTGTGCGCCATCGGCCTGGCATGGCTGCCCGGCGAGCAGCTGGAGCAGGCCTTCATGGTGATGGGCTATGTGTTCTGCCTCTCGGCCGCCTTCGTGCTGGCCAAGTTCGTGCGGGACAACGAGGGCGGCCGCAGCGGCGCAGGCGACACGCCCATGTGGAGGCTGGTGGTCTGGGGCGGCTTTGCCGTGTCCATGGCGCTGACCGGCTGGGGGCTGGTGAGCATGGACATCAACGTGACCTACAAGGCCTTCCTGGGCGTGAGCTGGCTCTATCTCATCACCACCGCCTTCACGCTGGCCAAGATGCTGCGTGACCGCCACGAGGCCGACCTGGCGCAGGCCCGCATGCATGGCCGCCGCGAGGCCGCGCAACCGGCCGACGCCGAGTGATGTCCACCCCTTCCCCGCATTTCCAGGAGTCCAAGCAATGATGGTCAACCAATCCGTTTTCGCGCGCCTGCCGCGTGCCCTGCTGGCCGCTGGTGCGCTGTGCGCAGCCCTGGCCATGGCGCCAGCCCATGCGCAAAGCGAGGCCTCGGTGGCGCTGTCCATGCTGCCCGTGGCCTCCGTGGTGGGCACGGCTTCGGTGGCTTCGGCGGCCGCTGGCGCCGTGGTGGCCGTGCCTGCCGCTTTGTCGGTGGGCGGCGCGGTGCTGACCGTGAAGGCAGTGCAGGCCTCGGCCACGGGCACGGTCTACCTGCTGGAGCGTGCCTCCGACGGCGCCCAGGCCAGCGTGGAAGTGGTGGGGCGGGGCGCCTCCGCCTCGGCTTACGCCGTGGGCACGGTGCTGACCTGCAGCGTGATCGGCACGGGCGTCATCATCTCGGCGGCCGGCAAGGTGCTGGCCTTCATCCCCAACGAGATGGGCAAGGCCCTGCTGCACAACGAACGCCTGTGATGCCCGCCATGAAACCGCCGCTTTCTCCTTCCCCTGCAGCCCGTGCCGCCTGCCTGGGTCTGCTGCTGGCCGCCGCGCTGGGCACGGCCCATGCAGGGCGCAGCTGCGAGGACAAGCCCCTCACGCCCCAGTCCCTGCAAAAGGGGCTGGACCTTGCCCAGCGCACCTCGCAGGCGCTGGATGCCGAGTACGCGAAGAACGGCACCCGTGTCGTGCTGCTGGCGCGCGTGGGCCAGGACCTGAGCAAGTACGACCTGCACTACTCGCACTACGGCTGGGCCTACAGGACCCCCGAAGGCCCCTGGCGCGTGGCGCACAAGCTCAACGAATGCGGCACGGCCGGCGGCCATGTCTACCGCCAGGGCCTGGGCGAGTTCTTTCTGGACGACCTGTGGCGCTACGAGGCCGGCGTTCAGGTGCCCACGCCCGCCGTGCAGCAGGCGCTGTGGACCTTTCTGACCCAGCCCCAGACCGTGCTGCGCCTGCAGCACGAGCCCTACAGCATGGTCAGCTATGCCTGGGGCCAGCGCTACCAGCAGTCCAACCAGTGGGCCACCGAAACCCTGGCCGCCGCCATGGAGCCGGCCACCGTGCAGCGGCGCCAGCAGGCCCAGGCCTGGCTGCAGTTCAAGGGCTACGAGCCGGGCGTGCTGGTCATCCGCGCGCTGTCGCGGCTGGGCGGGCGCGTGACGGCCGCCAACATCGCCTTCGACGACCATCCCAACGACAAGCGCTATGCCAGCCGCATAGAGACCGTGACCGTGGAGTCGGTGACGCAGTGGCTGCAGCGCAGCCAGCTGGCGGGTCCGGTGCGCGTGCTGCCCTGAGCCGGACCGGCTCTTCCTCCGCCTGCGGTCTTCCTCGGCCGCAGGCCACTGAAACAGGAGTTTCCCCATGAGCAAGGCCTTGCGTCTGCCCGAGAAATGGTTCCGCCGAGGCCTGTGGCTGGTGGCGGTGGTGTTCGCGTCCTTCCTCATCGGCCTGGGCGGGCTGGTGGTGGGGGATCTGCCCCAGGTCGAGTCGCCGCGCACGGTGGAGGATTTCATCGCGCCCGCTGCGGCCGAGCCCGTCAAGGCCGAGATCAAGGCCGCCGATGCCGATCACGACAAGGCGGAGACGGCGCTGGAGAATGCGCGCCTCAAGTACCAGGCCACGCAGGCGCGCTACCGCTCGGCGCGCGAGACCTTCGACAACTGGGTGGCCACGCGCCGCGCCACGGCCCGGCCCGAGCAGGACAGCGAGCTGCTGTCACGCACCCAGGCGCTGGATGCCATCAAGCAGGAAGAGAACACGGCGCGCGCCTCCGTGGAGCGGCTGCAGGACGCTAGCCTGCAGGCACGCCAGCGCCTGGACGCGGCCAACCGCCAATGGGACGATCTGCGCGACGGTGCCATGGAATCCTGGCGCACGGAGATGCGCGCCGTCGAGCTGCGTGTCTTTCTCTACCGCCTGGCGCTGACCCTGCCGCTGCTGCTGGCGGCCGGCTGGCTGTTCGCCAAACAGCGCAAGAGCACCTGGTGGCCCTTCGTCTGGGGATTCATCTTCTTTGCGCTGTTCGCTTTCTTCGTTGAACTTGTGCCGTACCTGCCCGACTACGGCGGCTACGTGCGCTATGTGGTCGGTATCGTGGTGACGGTGCTGCTGGGGCGCGCGGCCATCCTGGGCCTGAACCGCTATCTTGAAAGGCAAAAGCAGCAGGAATCGCTGCCGGAGACGCAGCGGCGCCAGGAACTGGGCTACGACGTGGCCCTGGCCCGCCTGGCCAAGGGCGTGTGCCCGGGCTGCGAGCGCCCCGTGGATCTGAAGGACGGCGCCATCGACTTCTGTCCCCACTGCGGCATCGGCCTGTTCGACCGCTGCGGCAGCTGCAGCACCCGCAAGAGCGCCTTTGTACGCTTTTGCCACAGCTGCGGCGCCCAGGCCGATGGCCACAGCAGAAAGGCGGGCGCGGTGCTGCCCCGGGCGCAGGAGCCCGGGCCGGCGCCAGGCTGAGCCGGCCTGGCCGTCAGGGGCTCCAAGCCCCTTGAAGCTGCACGGGGTTGTGGTACACCATGGCTTGCGCGCTCGGCCGGGGCGCAGATGTCTTCAGCGAGGATGCCATGTCACGCCAGCTGCCGTATCCCCCACAACACACGCCAGCGCAACCCGCCCACCCACCGGCCGGCGGGTCCGCCCATGTCCTTCCCCTTGCGGCCTGGGCCGTGGGGGCGGCCCTTCTGGCAGGTCATGTGCTGGCGGGCCCTTCTTCATGGAAAGCATGGGCGGCCTACGCCGCGCTGTCGTCATTGGCCGGCATGGCCTGGATCTGGCGCTGCCATGCAGCCGGCTTGCCGCTGACCCGGACGCTGCGCGGCCATGGCTGGATACAGGCCACGATGGCCTTGCTGCTGGCGGCATGGCAGCCGACCCTGGCCTGGGCTTGTGCCCTGCTGTGGCTGGCGGCCGTCGCCTGGCTGCCCTGGGATGGCGAGCGCGAGCAGGCGCTGCATCTGCCCACGGGCCAGGTGGTGGTGCTGTGCGCCATGCTGGCCATGCTCTGCGCCGTGGTGGTGGCCAGGCCCATGCCGCAGATGGCGCCGGGCCCGGTCGCCGTGCGCATCCTGTGGCTGGCCAGCGTGCTGCTGCCGCTGGCCGTGCATGCGCTGGCGCTGTGGCAGGCGCTGAGCCGCATGCAGCGCCAGTACACCGAGGAGCTGGCGCAGCTGTCGAGCTATTGCGGCCAACTGGCCGACGATGTGCAGCAGTTGCAAAAACGCGTGGGCTCGCTGCAATTGCCCACGGGGCGCGACACACTCACCGGCGTGGCCAATTACGCGCGATTGATGGATGTCGTCGATGGCCTGCGCGAACGCCATGCCCGCAAGCCCGAGCCGTTTTGCGTGGTGCTGCTGGAGCTGGACCCGTGGGTGGAGCGCGTGGGTGTTCACCAGGCCTACAAGGGCCCCTCGCTGCAGGACCGCGTGCTGCTCATGCTCAGCGGCCTGCTGGTCACGCATCTGCGCACCGTGGACGGCATAGGCCGCTACCGCGACGACACCTTCATGCTGGTGATGCCCGATACCGCCTCGGTCCAGGCCGTCTGGGCACTGCAGCGCGTGCGCGAGGGTGTGCGCCAGCAGCGCTGGAGCGAAACGCCCATCCCCGATCCCGACAAGGACCCGCTGACCCTGACCCTGGCCGTGGCGGAGTTCCAGGCGGGCGAGACCTCGGAGCGGCTGGTGCAGCGGGCCGAGGCAGCCCTGTTGCATGGCCGCGCCTGCGGGCGCAACCAGATCGTGGTGGCCGAGGATGTGCGGCCGCCGCGCGCGTCCTAGACGCACAGCCTGCGATAGGGCCTGTTCATCCCCTGCGGGGGAGCGCGCTCCTCGGGATTTCCCGGATGCGGTCACAATGGGCGCCCATCGGGGCCGCCGGCCCGCCGCGCTTCATTGCATGCCCGTGCTTTCCTCCATTTCCCGGAATCTTCCCGACCGCCTCCTTTGGGGGCCGAAGCCGGCGTCACCGCTGGTGGACGAGGCGCTGCACCTGGAGCGCTGGAAACGCCGCACCTGGCAGCTGCACATCTCCGTGCTGCTCAGCCATCTCTATGCGCTGCTGCTGTTCCTGGGCCATGCATGGGCCGGCTACGCGCCCTGGCCCGTGGTGCTGGGCTATGGACTGTGGGTGGCGGCCGGCATGGGCTTCATCACCTGGGCCTATGCCAGCGACTGGTGCCACAAGCTGCGCGATCCGGGCATGTTCCTCACGCACCAGCTGGTGTCCATCATCGGCGTGCTGGGCATGGTCATGGCGGCACCCGCGCTGGCGTTCCAGTCGATGGTGATGCTGATCGCCTTCAGCGCCGACGGTTTTCTCGCGCGCAGCCGCACCAGCTTCTGGCTGACGTGGATAGGCACCCTCGTTGCCGTGGCCGCCATCATCTGCTGGCGGGGTCCGCTGATGCGCATGACCACGGACACGGCTGCGGGCCAGCTGCTGGCCTTCGGCGTGGTGCTGGGAGCCGTGGTGCGCTGCAGCGTGCAGGCGACCTTCTTTCGCAGCATGCAGTACCGGCTGGGCATCGCCAATGACAAGCTGGCCGCTGCGCTGGCGCAGATCGAGGCCTTGCTGCGCCATGACGACCTGACCGGCGTCAGCAATCGGCGCGGCGTGATGGAGCGGCTGCACGAAGTGCGCACCGCCGCCCAGGAGCGTGGCGAGGTGCTGTGCGTGGCGTTGCTGGACATAGATCACTTCAAGCGCATCAACGACAGCTTTGGCCATGAAGGCGGCGATCGCGTGTTGCGCGCTTTCGGCGCGCTGCTGAAGTCGCAGCTGCGCAGTACAGATGGCGTGGGCCGCTATGGCGGCGAGGAATTCCTGCTGGTGCTGCCGGACACCGGCCTTGCCCAGGCCGGCGAATTGCTGGAGCGCCTGCGCCTGCGCATTGCCGAGGCTCCGTGGACGCACACCCTGGGCGAGGGCGCCCGCGTCACCTGCACGCTGGGCGCAGCGCAGTACCGCACGGGCGAATCGGTGGAGGCCACCATCGCGCGCGCCGATGCGGCGCTGTACCGAGGCAAGGCCCAGGGCCGCAACTGCACGGTGCTGGAGCCGCAACAGGCCCCGCAGGCCTTGAGCGGCGCCCCGGCCCCCCGGACTGATGCCGGAATGCCTGACCGCTTGTGAGTGCAGCTCACGACGAGTGACAGAAAACATCGTTATTCATGCGCACCGATCGTCCATAGCATCGGCATCCATGCTCGGAATGGACAAGGGTGCAAATATGAACCAATGGTTCGCTGAAATCGCCGGCAACGGGCCCGAGGGCGCTGGCATCGTGGTGTCTGCGCAAGGCTGGGATAGGCGTCTGCAGTCCGGCCCCCGCCAGTTGCAGGCCGGCCCACTCCGCGCCGAACTGGCCGACGGCGGCCTGCGCAATGTCCGCTATGGCGGCGTCGACATCCTGCGCTCCATGGCCTTTGTGGCGCGCGACGGACAAGGTGACCGCTGTGTGCATGGCGCGGGCGAACTGAGCCTGCGCGAGCGGGCCGGCCGCTTCGAGGCCTTCTACGAAACGGTGGTGGACTGCGAGGAGCTGAGCCTGGCCTGGCGCGTGCGCATCGTGGGTTCGGCGCGCGGACTGAGCTTCACGTGCTGGGCGCGTGCCCAGGGGGATGTCGACGGCGGCCTGCAGCGAGGCCTGCGCGCCGGGCGGGCGGGCCTGGAACTGGTGTATCCGCTCAAGGTCCTGGCTGGCCGGCCCGTGCATGTCCAGCATGTCGATGGCAGCGCCGAAACCACCGTGCTGCCCGAGCCCGATGCGCTGCAGCGCCTGTCGCAGCTGTCTGGCATCGCCCATGAGCCTGCACCGGGCCTGCAGGTGGATTGCCGCCTGGAAGGCGCCGAGTTCGAGATGCTGGGCCAGCGCTGTGGCGGCAAGGCTTTTTTCCGGCTGCAGCCGCGCGCGTTGTCTCCTTCGCCCTCCTACCCGTTGACCCGGGGCCGGACCCTGGTGCAGATGGCCGGCCTCTCGTTTGTCTCGCCCGGCGCCCTGCAGTAGCACCGCAAGCAGCGCCGGGCCTGGCCTGGCCTGGCCGGGTCAGCCTGTGCCTTGCAGGCGGGCGGCCTGCACGGTGGCCTCCAGCAGCTTTCTCTCCCTTTGCAGGTGGGCGGTGAACTGGGCTTGCTCCATGACCATGGGCTTGAAGCCGGCCTCGGCCAGCTTGCGCACCAAGTCCGGCTCGGCCAGCACGGCGGCGGTCTCCCGGGCCAGGCGCTCTGCAATGCGGGCATCGGTGCGGGCTGGCAGCAGCAGGCCTTGCCAGGCTTCGACATCGAACGCCTGCCAGACCGCCGTGTCCGACAGGCTGGGTGTCTGCGGCAAGGTGGCGGCCCGCTGGCGCGATGTCACCCCCAGGCCGCGCAGCTTGCCCTCGCGCACGAAGGACTGGACCAGGGCCACGGGCAGCACGGCCAGGTCGATCTGCCCGCCTGCCAGCTCGGTCAGCGCCTGCGGGCCGGATTTGTAGGGCACATGCGTCCATGACAGGCCGGCCTGCTGCTGGAGCATTTCGGCCGTCAGGTGCAGGCTGGTGCCCACGCCGTCGGTGCCCACGGTCAACCGGCCCGGTTGCTGGCGTGACAGCTGCACCAGCTCGGCCGCCGTGGCGGCCGGCAGGTCGGGGCGGCCTGCCAGCACGAAGGCCGAAGAGGCCACGGGCGCCACGGGCAGCAGCTCCCTGAGGCCGTCATAGCGAAAGCGTTCTGGCGAGACCAGCGGCGCGATCAGCACGCAGCTGGCCACGCCAAACAGCACGGTGTGCCCGTCGGGCCGGGCCTTGATGACACGCTGGGTGGCGATGGTGCCCGAGGCGCCCACCGTGTTCTCTATGATCACGGGCTGGTGCAGCCGCTCGGCCAGCCTCGGCATGACCAGGCGTGCGGCCACGTCCACGCTGCCGCCTGGCGAGAAGGGCACCACCACGGTCAGCGGCTGGCTGGGCCAGGCGTC